>DAOPUP010000122.1:0-6820 GCA_035350655.1 Acidovorax sp.
CCGTCCACGGAAAGCACCAGCCGTTGCAGTGGAACATGGGCAGCGTCCACAGGTAGACCGCGTGCTTGGGCATGTCCCATTCCAGGATGTTGCTGACGGCATTGGTGGCCGCGCCGCGGTGGTGGTAGACCACGCCCTTGGGGTTGCCCGTGGTGCCGCTGGTGTAGTTCAGGGCAATCGCATCCCATTCGTCGGCGGGCAGCTCCCAGGCAAATTGCGCGTCGCCGCCTGCCAGAAACTCTTCGTAGGTGGTGTTGCCGAGCCGCTGGCTGGCGGGGCCGTAGACGGCGTCTTCCACATCAATCAACAGCAGCGGCGCCTGGCTCTGGCGCAGCGCCAGGGCCTTGGCCAGGGTGCCGGCGAACTCCGGATCCACGATCACCGCCTTGGCCTCGCCATGGTCGAGCATGAAGGCGATGGCCTCGGGATCGAGCCGCGTGTTCAGGGCATTGAGTACGGCGCCCGCCATGGGCACGCCAAAATGCGCTTCGACCATGGGTGGGGTGTTGGGCAGCATCACGGCCACGGTGTCGTTCTTGCCGATGCCCGAACGCGCCAGCGCGCTGGCCAGCTGGCGGCAGCGCGCGTAGGTCTGGGCCCAGGTCTGGCGCAACTCGCCATGCACGATGGCCAGGCGGTCGGGGTAGATCTCGGCGGTGCGCTCGATGAACCCCAGGGGCGACAGGGGGGCAAAGTTGGCCTGCGTGCGGGGCAGGTGCTGGTCAAAGATGGAGGTCATAGGTCACTTCAATAAGGTGATGGGGACAAGCCTAACGCCCCAGGCTGACTCAAACCCTTCGGCGGTGGCTTTGCTTGACACGGTACATGGCCTCATCGGCGCTGGTCAGCAATCCGTGTGCATCCTGAGCGTCGCGCGGAAACAGGCTCACGCCCACACTGGCGCGTGCAGGAAAAGGCTGGCCGTCGATATCGAGCGGCGCGTCGAACGCATGCTCCAGCGCCGCCACGATCTTCAGAGCAGCCTCGTCAGAGTCCACGTTTTCACACAGCACGGTGAATTCATCGCCCGCCAGCCGAGCCACGGTGTCCGCCTGACGCACGGCCCCCACGATGGTGCGTGCCACGGCCTGCAGCACCAGGTCGCCCACGGCGTGGCCGTGCGTGTCGTTGATGGCCTTGAAATCGTCCAGGTCCACAAACAGCAGGGCACAACTGCGGCCACTGCGGCGCGACAGCTCCAGCGCCTGCATCAGGCGCTGCTCGAACATGCGGCGGTTGGGCAGCCCGGTGAGTGCGTCGTGGTACGCCAGGTGGGCCATGGCATCGCGGCTGAAGTTCAGCTCGGCAAGCTGGCGGCTGATTTGCTGCTCCATGTCCTGAAAACCGCGCGCAAGCTCGCCCACCTCATCACCGCGCTGCACCGGCAGCTCACCATGCGGCTGCCCGCGTGAAAACGCCTGGGCGGCCTGCACCATGGCCTGCAGTGGCTGGGTGACCACGCGCGACACCCACGCCGCCAATGCCACCCCCACCGCACTGAGCACCAGCAACATGTTAAGGATGCTGCGGCCCAGGTCCACCACCTCGCCCTGCACGGCCGCCAGGGGCTGCGAGAGACCGACCACCATGAAACGCCCCTCATCCTCGCCGCCAAAGGGCATGCGCACGAACGAAAAGACCTGCGCCTCCTCGTCCCCCGAACCCGGCTGGCTCAGCACGACCTCTTGCGCGCGCCCCTCGACCAGCGCGGCGACCGGAGCAAACGCCTCCTGAATCAAAATGCGCTGCCCCCTGTCAAACCCGAAGGTCTGGGCGGAATCGGGGTGCACCAGAAAATCACCCCAGCGGTTGCTCAGAAAAAAGTCGTAGGGGGCGGGCAGCGCTGCGTTGAAGTTTTTCAAAAACGGCTCGGCAGCCACACGCACCACCACCACCCCGCGCACTTGCCCGCCTTGCACCACGGGAGACGCCATGTAGAACACGGGCAAGGCATCGTCCTCGGGAGACCCTTCGTGGTTGATCCCGAACTCGGACACATACACCTGGCCGGCCGCCAGGCCAAGGGCCTCGAAAACGAACGGGAAATGCGCTTTTTCCTGCAACGCCTCATCGGCGGCACGCACCAGCGTATCGCCCTGGCGGTCAATGCGCACCAACTCCAGCCCATGGTCCTTCGCGCTGATGTAGCGGATTTGCTGGTAGGCGGGGTGGGCAGCCAGGTTGGCCTTGAAGATTTCGGCCAGCCGGTCCCGGTCCTGCTCGGTTCCCGCCACGCTGGCCAGAAACGACGTGTCACGCGCCACCGTTCCAAAACCCGCCTGCATGTGGCGCGCCAGCACCTGGGTGGTCGCCAGGAGCGCGCGCTCGGCCCGCCCCTGCAGCCGTGACCGGCTTGAATCAAAGGTGTAGTAGCCCGCAAGAATGGCGGCAAAAACGCTGAACGAGGCCAGCAAGGCCCCCAGTCGCAGCGCAATGCTCCATTTCATCGGCTTCATGCGTCAGAAACTGGCAGACCGATCGCCCGACACAACGCGCTGCCAGAGCTTGGCGCGCAAGGCTTCGTCTTCCACCGGCTCCAGCCAGACGAGCGGGCCCATCGGTACATCGCCGGTCAGTGCGAGCGGCTCTTCCAGCGTATTGGCAAGCCCCTGGCGCCGCGTGAATTCACGGCTGACCGCCGGATCGAGCATGTAGTTGATCCACTCTGTGGCCAGAGCCACCTGGGTGGAGCGGCGGGTGATGGCCCAACAGTCAAGCCAGGACAGTGCGCCCTCTTCGGGCACCACATAGCCCACATCCAGCCCGGCATCGCGCAACACCTTGAGCTGCTGCTGGCCGTAGTTGGCGTGCATCACGGCCACCTTGTGCCTGCGAAACAGCTCCACCGATTCTTCGGGCAGGCTGTAAAAAGAGCGCACATTGCGGCGCAAGGCCACCAGGTCTTTGGCCAGCGGGCTGAAACGGGCTGCGTCGATGCGAAAGGGCGGCAGGCCCCGGTGCATGGCGGCCAGCGAGAAACCGTGGCTGCTGCCATCGAAAGCCAGCACCTTGCCCTGCCAGCGCGGGTCCCACAGCACCGAGATGGACTGCGGGGGTTCACTGAACTGCCTGCGGTCGTAGATCAGGCCCATCTCGGAATAGGTGAACGGAATGCCATACACCTCGCCGCGCCAGCTGATTCCCGCAATGGACTGCAACTGGCGAAAACGTGGCAATTGCCGCGCCATGTTCGGAATGTTGCCCAAAGGCAACGGAACCAGCAAACGCTGCGCCACCAGGCGGGAAACCTCGGCAGTGTTGGCGGCCACCACGTCAAAACCGGGGCCTTGCGCACTGGCCAGTTTGGCACGCAAAACGTCATCGGACGCCACGGTAGTGACCTCCACCTTGACCCCATGGCGCTTCTCGAACACGGCCACGAACTCGGGGTCTGCATAGCCGGGCCACGCCAGCACCCGCAGCACCGTGGCCGCCTGCGCGGACCATGGCGCGAGCAACGCACTCAAGCCCATTGCCAACAGCAGCGCCACGCTGCCGCAGCGCATCTGCCGCGCCGCCGTGCCTGCTGCCTGCCGCAATGTCCTGAACGCCATGCCGAGAGTCCTGTCGTGCAATACCTGGTAACAACCAGTTTACGCGGACAATACACCGCGTGACGATCCCTCAGTCTTTCATTCAGGAACTGCTCAGCCGCGTCGACGTGGTCGACATCGTGGGTCGCTACGTTCAGCTCAGGAAGGGCGGTGCCAATTTCATGGGGCTGTGCCCCTTTCATGGCGAAAAATCGCCCTCCTTCAGCGTCAGCCCCGCCAAGCAGTTCTATCACTGCTTTGGCTGCGGAAAAAACGGCAACGCCATCAGTTTTCTGATGGAGCACGCGGGCATGGGCTTTGTCGAAGCAGTGCAGGACCTGGCCCAGAGCGTGGGCCTGCAGGTGCCCGACGATGACATTTCGCCCCAGGAGAAAGAGCGTGCCGCCGCCGCAAGGCAAAAACAGGCCACGCTGACTGATGTGCTCGAAAAGGCCGCCGAGGCTTATCGCCAGCAGCTGCGCGTCTCGCCCCGCGCCGTGGCGTATTTCAAGGGACGCGGGGTGTCGGGCGCAGTGGCCAAGCGCTATGGCCTGGGCTATGCGCCCGAAGGCTGGCGCAGCCTGGCCAGCGTTTTCCCGCATTACGACGACCCGCTGCTCGAAGAAAGCGGGCTGGTCATCGTCAATGACGAAGATGGCGGCAAGCGCTACGACCGTTTCCGCGACCGGGTCATGTTTCCGATCCGCAACGTCAAGGGCGAGTGCATCGGCTTTGGCGGCCGGGTGCTGGGTGACGACAAGCCCAAATACCTCAACTCGCCCGAAACCCCGGTGTTCCACAAGGGCCGCGAGCTCTATGGCCTGTTCGAGGCCCGCACCGCCATCCGCGAGCAGGGCTTTGCACTGGTCACCGAGGGCTACATGGACGTGGTGGCACTGGCGCAGCTGGGGTTCCCGAATGCCGTGGCCACGCTGGGCACGGCCTGTACACCCGAGCATGTTCAAAAACTGCTGCGCTTCACCGATGCGGTGGTGTTCAGCTTTGACGGCGACGCCGCCGGCCGCCGCGCGGCGCGCAAGGCACTCGATGGCGCCCTGCCCCATGCCAGCGACACGCGCAGCATCAAGTTTCTGTTTCTGCCGCCCGAGCACGATCCCGACAGCTTTGTGCGCGCCCATGGCTCCGACGCCTTTGCCCGCCATATCGGCGATGCCGTTCCGCTGAGCCGCTTCCTGATCGAAGCCGCCAGCGAAAGCTGCGACCTGGGCACGGCAGAGGGCCGCGCCCATATGGCGAGCAATGCCCGCCCCCTGTGGAGTGCGCTGCCCGAAGGCGTGCTGCGCCGCCAGGTGCTCACCGAACTGGCCCAGCTGGCCCAGCTGGACGCCCACGACCTGTCCGACCTCTGGAGCAAGACGGCTGCCCAGGAAGCCGCTCGCCACCCCAGCGCCGGCACCTCACACCGCCATGCCGCCGCCCCCGCAGACGAGCCCCCATGGGGGGCGCCTGCCGAACCCGGCTGGCCGCCATCGGGCGACGGCGCCTACAGCGCTTACGGAGCGGCCCCGAAACCGCCCTATCGCAAGGGCGGCGACTGGAAAGGCGGCGGCTGGAAAAAGAAAGACGCCGCGCCCTGGCCGCCCCAGCCACGCCTGCCGCGCACGCCCACCGCCAGCCGTGCGGACCACGCGGCGCGTCTGCTGCTATCGCACATGGCGTTCATGGAAGAGCTGACGCACGACGACCATGGCGCACTGTGCGCCCAGCCCGCCCCGCATGGCCCGCTGTTCAGCTGGCTGGAAGGGCAATTTCACGAGCATGGCCCGCTGGCCTGGGCACTGCTGCGCGAAAGCCTGCGCGGCCACCCCTGCGAAGCCCTGGCGGTGAAGGTGATGACCGGCTCGCATGCACAGACCGAGGGCGATCTGCACGAATTGCGGCTGGAGCTGCGCGATCTCCTGAACCGCATGCTCATCGAAGACATCAACGCCCAGCAAAAAGCCTTGATCCAGCAAGCGGCACAGGACCCCACGGCGCTGGAACGCTACCGTGCGCTGGAACAGCGACGCAATGTTCTGCAGGGCAACCCGCCGCGCACCGCTTGAAATCCCGGCGTTCGGTATAATGTAGGGTTTTTCGGCAAGAGCGACAGCAGCACCTCCGAGCCGGGCCACCGTGACAAACGCGCACCTATGCGCTGATGGGCCCACTTATCGCAAGGACTGCACACCAAATGTTCGCCCAGACATCTTGCCCCTGAGGACCACCCTCCAACTGCATCAGCTGTGCTGCTGCAGTGCCACCCGCGCCGGGATCTGTGGCGCTTGCGTTTTCTTTGTGTCCGTTTTTGATTCTGAGGTTGCACATGCCCACTCAAAAGTCCGCGAAGCCGCCCAAGTTCGTCCCAGGCACCGCCGCAAAGGCTGTTTCCAACACCGCTGCCAAAACACCGGCCCAGGCCGCGCCCACCAGGGCCGCGACCGCTGCCGCTGCCCCGGCGGCCAAGAAAGTGAAAACCGTGCCCGTGAAAAGTTCTGCCGAGTTGACCAAAGCCGCCGATGAGTTGCTGAAAAAGAAACCTGCCCGCGCTGCGGCAGCCCCGTCCGACAGCGACGAAACCGCCAAGAAGCGTCCTGGCCGCCCCGCCAAGGCCGCGGCGGGCACCGCCGAAGCCAAAGCCCCCGCCAAGCGCGGTCGCAAGCCCAAGGCGGCCGCAAGCGAAGCCGGCGGTGACGACGCAGACCTGTCCGATATCGAAGCCGACCTCGAAGGCGAAGTCGAGGAAACCACCGAAGCTGCGGCCACGGTCGAGAAGGTCAAGCCCCTGCGCATGAAGATCAGCAAGGCGAAGGAACGCGCCTTGATGAAGGAGTTCGGCCTGGACGAAACCGTCCTGTCGGAAGAAGACCTGGCCAAGCGCCGCTCGCGCCTGAAAACCCTGATCAAGCTGGGCAAGACGCGCGGCTACCTCACGCACGTTGAAATCTCCGACCACCTGCCCGACAAGCTCGTGGATGCCGAAACCCTCGAAGCCGTCATCACCACGCTGAACGACCTGGGCGTGGCCGTGTACGAGCAGACACCCGATGCCGAGGCGCTGATCATCACCGACAACGCGCCCAGCGGTGCGACGGAAGAAGAAGCCGAGGAAGCCGCCGAAGCCGCCCTGTCCACCGTGGACAGCGAATTCGGCCGCACCACCGACCCTGTGCGCATGTACATGCGCGAAATGGGCACGGTGGAGCTGCTCACCCGCGAAGGCGAAATCGAGATCGCCAAGCGCATCGAAGGCGGCCTGATGGCCATGATGGAGGCGATCAGCGCAT
>DAOPUP010000123.1:0-6813 GCA_035350655.1 Acidovorax sp.
CGTCCAGCCCCGCCAGCGCCTGCTGCATGGTCTGGCGCATGCCCACTTCGTCGATGAAGCGCATGTCAAACACCTCCAGCCCCTGTGCGTGCACGAAGCGCTTTTCGCCTGCGTCCACGCTGCGGATGCCTACCAGGCGAATCTGGTCGACCCGCAATGCCGGCCCCCCGCCGGGCATGCAGGCCAGCCCGGTCAGTTGCGGCGGGCCAAAGCCGCACAGGCAGGCCAGCGGCATGCCATGCAGATTGCCGCTGGGCGTGAGCGCGTGGGTGTTGAAGTCGGCATGGGCATCGAGCCACAGCACACGCAGTTTCTTGCCGGCCTCGGCGCAGTGGCGGGCCACGGCGCTGATGCTGCCCAGGCCCAGGCTGTGGTCGCCGCCCAGCACCACGGGCAGGTGGCCCTGCTGCAGCGCGGCCGACACCGCGCCGAACACGCGCTGACTCCACTGCACCACCTCGGGCAGGTGGCGATAGCCCTGCACCGGCTGCAGCCAGGGGTTGGCGGGCCCACTCAGGTTGCCCAGATCGCGCACCTGCAGGCCCCGGCCTTCCAGTGCCTGCTGCAGCCCCGCAACGCGCAGGGCCTCGGGGCCCATGCAGGCGCCGCGTGCGCTGGCACCGATGTCGGTGGGGGCGCCAATCAATTGCAGACGGCGGAGCAAGGATGTCATGGTCGGGCAGCTGCTTTCATGAAGGGCTCGTAGGGCGTTTGTGTGCGGGCGTGCCGTGCAGGGCGAGAGATTGGGGATGTGCCGCTTGCTCCGCACCAGCACGCGGGACATCCAAGTCCAGTGCCTTTTCAATCCGGGTGGCGGCCTGCTGCAATTCCTGCACGATTTTCAGGAGCGCCGCTCCCTCGGTGACACCACGGGAGAGGAAAATCACATTTAAGCACCCCAGCAAGCGCCCATGCCTGTGCAAGGGGGCAGCCACCGCACCGAATTTGGGCTCTTCCGCCCATTCGCCCTGGTTGACGCCATAACCACGCTCGCGGGTCTTCTCGATCATGGTGCGAACGAAATGGCCATCCCGTGCCAGCTGTCCGTTGTGGTCCGGGCGTTCACGCAGCAGGTCGATCAGGGCTGTTTGTTCCGCTGCAGGGGCAAACGCCAGGTAGGTGCGCCCCGCCGCCGTGGTCAGCAACGGAAGCCGGCGCCCCGGCATGCCGGGATGGAAGGACAGCGGGCTGTACGAGCGGGTGGAAGCCCGGACCACCATTTCATCCCCCTCCAGCGACACCAGGGAGCAGGGCCAGACGATGGTCTTGGACAACGCCCGCATGTGGGGCCAGGCGATTTCCGTGATCGAGACATTGTCCCGAAATCCATAACTCAGGCGCTGCACCCGAAAGGTCAGCCGGTAAAGGTTGGTATGCGGCTCCCATTCCACATAACCGGCATCCCGCAGGGTTTCGAGCAGGCGTTTGACTGTGGTGCGGTGCAGTCCGGTGCTGCGGCTCAGTTCCATGATGGACGCTGCTGCCCCGGAGTGGTGGTTCAGCGCCGCCAGCAGATCCAGCCCCTTCACCAGGGATTGGCAATGCCGGTAACTGCCGGAGCTGGTCGGGTCCATGTGTGCCTGGGGTGAAGGAAGATGCGCCCATCTTACGGTGGACCCACCTCCCCCGGCCCCCTCAGAGGTCCAGCACCAGCCGGGTGCTCTTGGCGCCGGAGCAGCAGATCATCATCGTCTGGTTGGCATTTTGTTCGGCCTCGGACAGCAGTGCGTCGCGGTGATCGGCGGCGCCCGCCAGGATGCGGGTTTCGCAGCTCCCGCAGATGCCCTCGCGGCAGGAGGAGGGCACAGAGATACCGGCATCGAACACCACGTCCAGGATCGAGCGGCCCCGGGGTACTTGTAGGGTCAGGCCGCTGCGCGCCAGCTCGAGGATGAAACCGCCCTCCAGCGCTGCCTGGGATTTTGCCGTGAAGTATTCGACATGCGCCCTCTCGCGGCAGTGGCTGGTGGCCAGCTCGAACGCGTCCAGCATGCCGCGCGGGCCGCAGCAGTACAGGTGCGTGTCCTGGGGCGCGGCCGCGCCGAGCCCCGCCAGATCCATCGGCTGGCCGCCGGGCTCCTGGTCGAAGTAGAAAAATGCCCGGTTGCCGCTGGCCTGCGCCAGGGCCTGGGCCTCTGCGGCAAACGCGGCATGGGCCGGTGTGCGGGCTCCGTAGTGCAGTTCCCACGACCGGCCCAGGGCGTTGAGCCGCTGTGCCATCGACAGCATCGGGGTGATCCCTATCCCGCCTGCGATCAGGCAGTGGTGGCGCACGCTGTCACTTTCATCCAGGGGGAAGTTGTTGCGCGGCAGGCTGGCCAGCAGCACATCGTTTTCCTGCAGGTTTTCGTGCATGTACCGCGAGCCCCCGCTGCTAGTGGGCGACAGGTGCACGGCGATCTGGTAGCGGTGCCGCTCGCCGGGGGCGTTCATCAGCGAATAGCTGCGCGCCAGGTGATTGGGCAGTTGCAGTTCAAGGTGCGCGCCGGCTTCGAACGGGGCGAGTTCGGTCTCGTTCACCGAGACCAAATCAAAGCACTTCACATCCTGTGCAACGGTTTGTATGCGCTCAATGCGCAGAGCGGTTTTGGTGTCCATCGCTTCACTCGCACAGGATCAGGGGCTTGATGGCTTCGCCTGCCAGAATCAGTTCGAAGGCGCGCGGGCTGTCCGCCAGCGGGATCTCGTGGCTGGCGATCGGCTGCAGGTCGATGTGGTTTTCGTAGACCAGGGGCGCAGCCACCTCCCAGGTGTCCCACAGGCGGCGGCCGTGGATGTTGTAGATCGTGGGGCGGCTCTTGCGCCAGGCACCGAAGTCAAATTCCATGGGCTGACCCGGCGTGGCGCACCAGCGCACGTCACCCAGCGCACCGACCATGGCGAAGGTGTTGCGCACGCCGTCGGGGCTGCCGGTGTATTCGAACACCACGTCGGCCAGTTCGCCGTGGGTGAGGTCGCGCACCGTCTGCACAGGCGGTGCCGCAGTCGGGTCCAGGGCTTCGTCTGCACCCATCTGCAGCGCCGTCTGGCGGCGTTTGGCGTTGGGGTCGATGGCGATCACGCGCCGCGCACCGAAATGCCTGGCCACGGCGACGTTCATCAGCCCGATCGGGCCGCAGCCGTTGATGACCACCGTCTGGCCAGATACCCCGCGGCCCTCCAGCGTGGCATGCACGGCAATGCCCAGGGGCTCCAGCAACGCCGCCATCTTCGGCGCGGTACCGGGTGGGTTGACCCAGGCAATCGAGGTTGGAACCGTGATGTATTCGGCAAAACAGCCGTCGATGTCGATCCCAGGGTAGCGGGTGTTCGGGCACACATGGGCCCGGCCGGTGCGGCAGGCTCTGCAGTTCCAGCACGGAATATGGCTTTCCAGGCTCACCAGGTCACCGACCTTGACCCGACCCGCACCCTGCGGCGTCGCCGCCTCCGGCCCCAGGGCCACAACGGTGCCGCACATCTCATGCCCCAGCGTGGTGGGCAGCTTCAGGCGCTGCGCGAAAGCGCCTGCGCCCTGGTAGAGCTGCATGTCCGTGCCACAGACGCCTGCCGCATGCACCCGCACCAGCATCTCGCCCGGGCCAGGTTCGCGCACCTCGCGCTCGATCACGGCCAGCCCGTTGACGCCGGGCTGGATTTTGTTCAAGGCCAACATAGGGTGCTCCTTCGCCTTATTGCGGCTGGATCCCGGCGCGCTGGGCCGTTTCCACCCAGCGGGTGCTTTCAAATTGCACCAGCTTGCCAAAGGCCTCTGCACTCGAGGGCTTGGCGATCAGCCCCATGCTGTAGAGCCGGCCCTTGACCTGGGCCTGCGCCAGGGCCTCGGCCACATCGGCATTGATTTTCTTGCGTACCTCGTCGGACGTTCCCTTGGGCGCCATCAGGCCGAACCAGAAGTTCACGTAAAAGCCCTTGGCGCCACTCTCGTCGGCGGCCGCAATGTTCGGGGCGATGGGCGAGCGCAGCTTGGACGGGATGCCCAGCGCCTTGATGCGGCCGCTGTCGATAAAGGGGCGCGCAGCCGTCAGTGTCGAGAGCACCGCATGCACTTCTCCGGCCATCAGCGCGTTTAAGGCCAGGGCCTCACCCCGGTAGCTGACGCTCTGGCGCTGGAACTTCATCTGGTCCGCAAACTGCTGGAAGGCCAGCATGGAGCCACCGCCGAAGGTGCCGTCAAAGACTTTGCCTGGGTTGTTGCGCGCGTAGGTGCCGAACTCGGCCATGGTCTTGGCAGGCACATCGTTGCGCACCGACAGCACATAGTCGCCTTCTGCAATCTGCGTCACAGGAACCAGGTCGGTCAGCGGATCGAAACCGGGGTTTTTGAGAAACAGGTTCACCGAGCCGATCGAGACCGGCGCCAGCAGCAAGGTGGTGCCGTCGGGTGCAGCGCGTACCACCTGGGCGGCTCCGATGCTGCCATTGGCGCCGGGCTTGTTTTCGACGACGACCGATTGTTTCCACTTGGTCGCAAGTTGCTCGGCCAGGATGCGTGTGGCACTGTCCGAGGAGCCGCCAGGTGCAAACGGGACGACGATTTTGACGGTGCGGTCTGGAAAGCTGGACTGGGCCGCAGCAGGAAGAACGCAAAGGGCCAACGCAGCGGCAATGCTGGTGACCAGGGCGCGACAGGAGTGGGTCATGGAAAGCTTTTTGGGGTTGAGGGTGGCATGCAACGGCCCATGAAGGGCGTCATCCGTGCAAGGTGTCACAGCAGGAAGGACAAGCCCACCAGCGGTTGTTTGCGGTTGAGCAGCACGATGGTCTTTTGCTGGATCTTCCAGGTGTCGCCCACTTTCTTGCAGACGAGCTCGCAGTGGCCCGGGAAAAAGCGGGTTTCGCCCAGACCCTTCTGGCGCCAGTCGCCGGAGCGCACTTCGGTCAGCAGCAGGGCGAACCGGGCGGTGGCGGTCTGTGCGTCGATGTCCTCGATATCGATGTTGGACACCATGCGCAGGGTGTTGGAGCTCGGGTTCTGTGCCACGCGGTTTTGCCGCATGATCTGTTCGACCCGCATCGCCAGGCGCAGGCGGTTGTCGTAAATGATCGACGACTCCTTGAGCGGGTCGGTGGTTTCGTCGATGGGCACCCAGTAGGTGGCATCGTCGGTGTAGAGCGCCAGCCAGTCGTCGAGCTGCATGTTGTCCAGCAACTGGGCTTCACGCAGGATGAGTTTCTGTACGGGATGGGTCATGGAGGTTCCTTCGCGAATCCAAGGGGATCAGGCGGATGCCGCCATCAGGGCGCGCCATTTGCGCCAGAAGGCGCGCTGCGGGGCTTCGTCGCTGTAGACGCCGACGCGTTCTCCGTCGGGTTTCACCTCTTCCTTGCCCAGGCCACGGCTGAGGGTGATCCATTTAAAGGCCTCGGTTCTGAGGGCGTTCTGGCCGCCGGCAAATACATCAATGTCGTCAGCGGACAGAATGCCGGCCGTGCCCACCCGCGTCTGGGCGTCGAGCATGCGGTTGGCGTTGATCTCGTCGTGTGCGCCTTCGATCATCAGTGGGTAGGAATAGACCTCGGTGCGGTCGTGGGCGATCGGCTGGATCACGCGGATGTTGAAGTCGAAGATCGTCAGGTTGGGAAAGATCAGGAACTGGCGGTTGGTCAGCACCTCGGCGGCGCCGTCTTCGCCGTACAGCGTTTTCAGCTGGGTGTTGTAGGCGTCGCGCACGGCGGGGTCGATGCCACCCGATTCCAGTGGTGCGCCGGCTTCCAGCGTGCCATGGCCTTCGGGGTAGCCCCGCGTGTAGCCCTGCTGGCGCACGGCGGCCTGGAGTTCGCGGTTCTCGAAGGAGCCTTCGAATTTGCGCACGGTGTTGAAGGCCGAGCGGTGCACAAACCCCGGGTGGTAACCGTCATAGACGTTTTCGGCCTGGAATTTCCAGTTGCCGTCGAATCCGTACTTGTGCGAGGTGGCGACCCGGTAGGTGCTGCCCGCGGTGCGCTTGAGCCAGAGGTCGATGTGCTGCTTGGCACCGCCCAGGAACGTTTCCAGGGGTTCGACGTCGGGATTGAAGGAGCCGAACACCAGCCCACCGTAGGCGGCAACCCGGGGCACCGACTTGAGGTTTTTGTCGGACTTGTTGAAGCCTTCCGGGTAGCGGGCCTCGTCCGGAATGCCGATCAATTCGCCCGAGGTGCGGAAGGACCAGCCGTGGTAAGGGCAGACAAAAGCCCGGGTGTTGCCTTTTTCCTCGCGGCAGATGGTGGCGCCACGGTGGGTGCAGGCGTTCAGGAGGGCGTGGATGCCTCCTTCGCGGCCACGCGTCACGATCACGGGGCGGGTGCCGATCTGGGTGGATTTGAAGTCACCCGGCTTCGCAATCTCGCTTTCGTGGCACAGGTAGATCCAAGTCTTGTAGTAGATCTGTTCCATTTCCTGCGCGAAAACCCCAGGGCCACGGTAGGCAGCGGTGGCCACGCGGAACTCATGGGCTTGTTCATCGACCATCCCGGTGAAGGTGTGGGGGTCCAGTCTGGCATTCATGGTTTTTTCCTGCATCAAGAAGATGGGCGGATGGTAGGCAGCGCTTTGATCGGCATCAATCTTTTCGGGGGTCAGGGTGCACATCGTGCACCCTGACCCCCGTGTTAACCCTTGCTTTGGCGCCATTTCATACAAGCCACCCGCTACACTTTGCCTATGCAAGTCGCCCTGGCCCAACTCTCTCCGCATCTTCAACGGGGCCTCTCGCCGCTGTATGTCCTGCATGGCGACGAACCGCTGCTGCAGCAGGAGGCGGCCGATGCCATTCGCGCCACGGCCCGCGCCCAGGGCTATACCGAGCGCAGTTCGTACACCGTGGCGGG
>DAOPUP010000124.1:0-6792 GCA_035350655.1 Acidovorax sp.
TGCGCTCGGCGCTCACGCCATACACGGCGGCCAGGTCGTGCAGCGTCATGCCGCCGCTGCCATCGTCGTTTACCTTGAGCCAGCGCTCTTCCACGATGCGGCGGCTGCGCTCGTCCAGGCTGGCCAGCGCCGCGGCAATGCCATCGGTGGCCAGTTCATCGCGCTGGCGCGACTCGATCATTGCGGTGGGCTCGTGCGAGGCATCGGCAAGGTAGGCAATGGGGCCAAAGGCCTGCTCGCCATCGTCCGAAGGGGCGGGGTCCAGCAGCACATCGCCACCCGCCATGCGGGTTTCCATCTCGATGACTTCTTCGCGCTTGACATGGAGCTGCGCCGCCACCGAATCGATCTCGCGGTCGGACAGCGTGTCGCGGTGCGTGCCGGCATCGGCTGCCGCCGCGTCGGCCTTGAAACCCTGCTTCATGGAGCGCAGATTGAAGAACAGCTTGCGCTGCGCCTTGGTGGTGGCCACCTTCACCATGCGCCAGTTCTTCAGGATGTACTCGTGGATCTCGGCCTTGATCCAGTGCATGGCATAGCTCACCAGGCGCACGCCCTGGTCGGGGTCGAAGCGCTTGACGGCCTTCATCAGGCCCACGTTGCCTTCCTGGATCAGGTCGCCATGGGGCAGGCCATAGCCGAGGTACTGGCGCGCAATCGACACCACCAGGCGCAGGTGCGACATCACCAGCCGGCCGGCGGCATCCACATCGTTGTGCTCGCGCAGCTGGCGCGCATAGGTCTGCTCTTCTTCATGCGTGAGCAGGGGCAGGCGGTTGACGGCCGAAATATAGGCGTCCAGATTGCCCAGGGGCGGCACCAGCGCCCAGGGATTGGCGGGTGCCAAAGTCGTCGTTGTGGTTCCAGATGGCAGTGTCATTCGGGAATCCTTTCCTCTAAGCCGTCATGTTAGCACTCTGTTGGAGGGAGTGCTAAGCCCCGAGTTCCCGTCTGGTTGTTCCAAAGTGTCTGATTTCGAAAATACAAGCAAAAATGGCTTGAAGCCCAATCAATTCAATCACTATTTGCTATAAATATATGAGTAAAAAAGCGCTGTTTACACTGACAGCCAGTGCGACTGGAACACAGGAGGCGAACATGCAAGCCAGCGTCGATGCGCAAGAGCTGCGCCTTGTCACCACCACCGTGGCCAGCGCGGCCGATGCGCGCCGGCTGGCGCAGGCCGTGGTGCAGGCGCGGCTGGCCGCCTGTGTGCAGGTGCAGTCCATCACCTCGCATTACCACTGGCAGGGCGCCCTGCAGGAAGCGGCCGAATGGCGGCTGGCCTGCAAGACCCTGCCGCACGCCACCAGCGCATTGCTGGCATTGCTGCAGTCGCTGCACCCCTATGCGTTGCCGCAACTGGTGGTGCAGCCACTGCAGGCCACACCGGCTTATGTGCGCTGGGTGGAGGGTGAGGTGACCAACGGGCGGGCATGAAGCTGCGGGCTGCACGATGTTTTTGGGCGGTTTCGGGTCGTTTGCGTCGTTGTTGCGTTCCGCACCCTGTTATCAGGCGCACTCACCTTAGGGCCCCATCCATGAGTGGCACAGCATCTTCAGGTTCTATAGCGTGGGCAGCGTCCTGAACTGCAACGCGTTCTTCTGGCACCCCGACTGTGCGTGTTGGCATCGCCCAACTGCTGCTTGATCACCGTCTGCAAGGGCGGCTTCCTTTGGCGTCGATAGCCTGCTGTGGACAGCCCGGCGCCTTACTGCGCTGCAGTTACCGGCTGATGGTGCCTGGGGAGTGCTGCAACCGCCTTGCAATCGCTCTGGTGCTCTGGTTCTGCTGTCGCAGGCGAGCAAGCGTCACACGGTCTTTGGGCTTGAACCGGTGATAGTGCGAGGAGGTGGTTGGCACCTGAGGACCTTGCAGGTTGGCAGGTGTTGCATGCCACTTTTGAATCCGCCCATCCCCGGCGCCAGCTTGAGCGTGACCGGAAAGAGGGCGCCGCGTTTCTCGTCGTTCACCGCGTCTTGCGTGACCTTGTGCACCGTAGTCTTGACAGTGCCATAGCGCGTGAACGGAAAGGTTTCGAGCTTGATGGCCGCGTCCTGGCCTGCACGGTGGCCATTTCGGCCTGGCGGCGCTGGTGCTCTGCGGCCAGGCGGGCAGCGCCAGAGATCTGTACGGCCTGGGTCGCTCGGGTCGGGGTGCCGGGGGGGGCGGGCGGTCGCCCACCCAGGCTTCAAAGTGACCACTGATGCTGTGCATGCTGGGTCTGCATCTGCGGGACGAACGGGTCAATTTTCATGGGACGCCTCTGCGGTTTCCATCTGGAGACATCAACGCTCGGGGTGAAGAACTTGAATCAGACCCCTTTCAATCGCCCTGGCGGTTGCGCCGCCAGGGGCTTAGACAGCTTGCCGCACCCGGCTTTCAAAGTCTTCCAGAGTGAGCGGGCGGCCAAACAGGTAGCCCTGGAAGGCCTGGCAGCCGTGCGCCAGCAAAAACTGGTGGTGGGCGGCGGTCTCCACCCCTTCGGCGATCACGTCCAGGCCCAGGCTGTCGGCCAGCGCAATGATGGAGCGGGCGATGGCCGCGTCGCTGGCGTCCAGCAGCACGTCGCGCACAAAGCCCTGGTCGATCTTGATCTGGTCCAGCGGCAGGCGCTTGAGGTAGCTGAGCGAGGAGTAGCCGGTGCCAAAGTCGTCGAGCGAGAAACCCAGGCCATGGGTTTTGAGGACGCGCATGGTGGAGATCACGCTGTCCACGTTGTCGAGCAGCAGGCTCTCGGTCAGCTCCAGCTTGATTTGCGCGGGGTTGGCGCCCGTTTGCTGCACCAGCGCCAACACCTGGGCCACAAAGTCGTCTTGCAGGAACTGGCGTGCGCTCACGTTGATGGCGAGGCTCAGGTGGGCCAGCAGCGGGTCTTGCCGCCAGCGGGCCTGCTGGCGCAGGGCGGTTTCCATGACCCAGTGCCCCAGTGGGAGGATGAGGCCCGATTCCTCGGCCAGTGGGATGAATTCAGATGGCGGGATCATGCCCTGCACCGGGTGCTGCCAGCGCACCAGTGCTTCGGCGCCGGTCACCCGCCCCAGACTGTCCACCTGGGGTTGGTACAGCAGCAAGAACTGCGCGCGCCGCAGGCCGTTGTGCAGCTCGGTCTCCAGCAGCGCCCGGCGGTTCACGGCCTGCTGCATGTCGGGGTCAAAGAAGCGCAGCGTGTTGCGCCCTGCGTCTTTGGCGCGGTACATGGCCATGTCCGCCTGTTTGAGCACTTCGTCCACCGAATCGTGATGATGGTTGAGCAGTGTTACGCCGATGCTGGCCGAGACATGGTGTTCGTGCCCGGCCAGATCGTAGGGCCGGCGCAGTTGGGCCAGGATCAGCTCCCCCAGAGTGCGTGCCTGGGCCGCGGCCTCGGGCGCATCGCTGCTCAGGTTCTGCAGCATCACCACAAACTCGTCTCCGCCCAGGCGGGCCACGGTGTCCTGCTCGCGCACGCAGCTTTGCAGGCGCTGCGCCACTTGCTTGAGCAACAAATCGCCCACCTCATGGCCCCGGGTGTCGTTCAGGGTCTTGAAGTTGTCCAGGTCGACAAACAGCACGGCGGTGGTCAGGCCCGAGCGGGCGCCGTTGACCAGCACCTGCTGCAGTCGGTCCACCAGCAGGCGGCGGTTGGGCAGCTGGGTGAGGGCGTCATAAAAGGCGAGGTAACGCGCTTCTTCCTCGGCGGCCTTGCGGCCCGAGATGTCGATGTCGATGCAGAACATCTCTGGCGGGTGGCCGGGCACCTGGATGTAGGCGTGACTGGAGAAGACATGCACGGGGGTTCCGTCCTTGCGCTGCAGTTTCAGCTCGCCCGCCGGGATGACCTCGCCGGTGGCAAACATGTGCTGCATGTGGGCGCGCACGGCGTCGCGCATGGGCGGGGGGATGATGAGGTCCAGCAGGTTGCGGCCCTGCGCCTCGTCGGCGGTGTACCCGTACAGATGCTCGGATGCCTGGTTCCAGTAGCTCGTGGTGCCGTCCTGTAGGTAGCCCTGCACCGAGATGGACGGGATGTTGCGCAGCAGCGAGCGAAAGCGAAGCTCCGACTCGCGCAGTGCGCTTTCGGCCTGCTTGCGCTTGGTGATGTCGCGGGCCAGAAACACCACGGCCGCCTGGCCCCCCACCTGCACGCCCAGGGGTTGGGTGCGCCCCTCGAACTGGCGCAGGCCCGAAAGGGTCTGCATCTCGTACTCCACGCTGTGCGTCTGGCCTGACAGCAGCGTCTCGCGGATGAGTGCCATGAAGCGGTCGGCCTGATCGGGGGGCAGCACATCATGCAACCGCATGCCCAAAAGCTCGGGGGCTCTGGCCACCAACGCGGCATCGTCGGGCGACAGCACCTCCACATAGCGGCCCTGGGCGTCGAGCACCAGCAGCACATCGGGGATGGCCCGCGTGATGGCGTGCAGCCGCGCGGCCGTGCCAGCCAGCGCCTGCTCGGTGGTCATGCGCTGCTCCACGTCCTGCAGCAGCAGGCCCAGCATCATCGTGGCGGGGGTGAAGGTGAGCAGATAGGGCAGGGCCAGGGTCTGGTTGATGCGTTGCACCGCCTCTGCAGGCAGCCATTGGAAGAGGGCGATCACCGCTGCGTGCAGCAGCAGCCCGAACAGCGCGAGGGTGATGGGCTCCACCCCCAGCCGTCCGCGTGCGCGGCCCGTGCGGTACGCCAGGCCCAGCAGGGTGCACAGCACAATCACTAGCAGCCCCACCTCGGTGCCCGCCCCCCCCAGCCACAGGCGGCCGGTGGCGGCCATCAGCGCCGCAATGCCTGCCACCAGCGGGCCTCCAAACAGGCCGGCCATGCTCAGCACCACCGAGCGTGCATCAAAGATCACGCCGGGCATCAGCATGACCGGGGTGAGCATCCCTACCACGCAGATGCCGCCAAAGATCAGCCCCGAAAAGATTTGGCCGACGCGCGGATGCTGCTGCCACAGGCGGATGTTGAAACCGTGCATAAAGCACAGCGCGAGCAGCAATGCAACGCCTTTGACCAACTCAATGAACATGGGCCTCCGTGTCCTTCAGGGGGAGGCCCATCATGGAGCAAATGTGAGGATTCGTAAACGTGAATATGGCCCTGGATGGGGCCATAGTTCGGGGGCGGGGTGGCAGAGTGCGGGGGGCTCAGCTCAGTAAAGCCTGGGCGAATTCGCGGGCGTTGAAGGTTTCAAGGTCTTCAAGCTTTTCGCCCACGCCGATGAAGTACACGGGAATGGGCCGCTCCTGCGCAATGGCCGCCAGCACGCCGCCCTTGGCCGTGCCGTCGAGCTTGGTCACGATGAGGCCGGTGAGTTGCAGCGCGTCGTCAAACGAGCGCACCTGGGCCAGCGCGTTCTGGCCGGTATTGCCGTCGATCACCAGCAGCACCTCGTGCGGCGCGGTGGCGTCGGCCTTGGTGACCACGCGGCGGATTTTTTGCAGTTCCTGCATCAGGTGCAGCTGTGTGGGCAGGCGCCCTGCGGTGTCCACTAGCACCACGTCCTTGCCGCGCGCCTTGCCGGCGGTGACGGCGTCAAAGCTCACAGCGGCGGGGTCGCCGCCTTCCTGGCTGACGATCTCGACGGTGTTGCGGTCGGCCCACACGCCGAGCTGCTCGCGCGCCGCAGCGCGGAAGGTGTCGGCCGCCGCCAGCAGCACGCTGGCCCCTTCGTTGGCCAGGTGCTTGGTGAGCTTGCCAATCGATGTGGTTTTGCCTGCGCCGTTGACGCCCGCCACCATGATCACGGTGGGTTGGTGCTCGCCGATGACCAGCGCTTTCTCGAGCGGGCGCAGCAGCTCGGCCAGCGCGTCGGCCAGCAGGCCTTTGACGGCGGCGGGGTCGGTGGTTTTGCTGTCTTTCACACGGCGCTTGAGGTCTTCGAGCAGGTGCTGCGTGGCCTTGACACCGGTGTCCGCCATCAGCAGGGCCTCTTCGAGTTCTTCGTAGAGCGCGTCGTCGATCTGCGTGCCGGTGAAAACGGTGGCGATGCTCGAGCCCGTCTTGCGCAGCCCGGCCTTGAGGCGGTCGAGCCAGCCCCTGCGTTCGGCGGGCGTGGCCGGCTGCTCGGCCGGGGCCGGGGCCGCAGGCAAAGGCGGGGCAGTGACGGCCATGGGCGCAGCCGCAACGGCCACCGGGGGCGCGGGCGGAGAGACGGGCGCAGCCACCGGCGCTGAGACCGGAGCGGGAGGCGGCGCAGCCTTCGTTGCAGACGCCGGTAGTTCGGCGGGCTGCGTCGGGGCTGGGGCTGTCGGGGCTGTCGGGGGCGCTAAAGGGGCCGCTTCCGGGGCGGGCGCTGAGGGTGGTTTGGCGGCAAAGGGGTTGCGCAGCCAGCCAAAGCCGCTGCCGGCCGGCTGCGGTGGGGGCGGGGTGGCAGCAGCGGGCTCGGGCAAGGGTGCCAGTTGCACCGCAGGCGGCGTTACCGGCGCAGGCGCAGCCTCCGGCGCGGCAGGGGTTGCAGGCGCAGCCGCAGCGGGCTGCGCGGGCGTGGGAGCGGGTTTTTTCTTGAAAAAACTGAACATTGGCGGGTACTTAGAATCACTGCATTCTATGAAACGTGCTTTCACCCTTCTGGGCCTGCTGGCCTGCCTCAGTGCCGGGGCGCAAACCCTTGCGTCCACAACCCTTTTGGCAACGCCTTCTGCCAACCCACCTGCGGCCCTGTCTGCGCAGGCGGCCACGGCATCGGGGGCGCAGCAATTCACGCTGGCCAACGGCATGCAGCTCATCGTGCAGCCCGACCGGCGTGCCCCCACGGCGATGCACATGGTGTGGCTGCGCGTGGGTTCCATGGACGAAGTCGATGGCACCTCGG
>DAOPUP010000125.1:0-6783 GCA_035350655.1 Acidovorax sp.
CCCGAGCTGCCCGAGCCCTACAACAACCTGGCGGTCATCTACGCCAGCCAGAACCAGCTGGACAAGGCCCGCACGGCACTGGAGATGGCGGTGCGCAACAACCCCGCCTACGCGGCAGCGCACGAGAACCTGGGCGACATCTACGCCCGCCAGGCTTACCAGTCCTACGCCAAGGCGCAAAAGCTGGAGGCCAACAACGCCGCCGTCAAATCCAAGCTGGCCCTGGTGCGCCAGCTGCTCCAGCCGGTAGCGGCCCGTCCGGCCAAGCCGGCGACCGCACGCCCCTGACAAGCCCCCCCGCAGGCAGGCGCTTGCGGCAATGCCAGCCACACCGCTGGCGGGTTGCTGGCAATCTATTCTCCACCTTCCCATCGCCGCAGCCGTAAATGGCTGACGGCCCTAATTCAACCAAGGAATTGTGCATGATTTCCAAAAGAAAATCGGTTGTTGCCATTACTGGAATTGCACTGGCAGCTATTTTTTCAGTAGCAACCCCGGTGCAGGCGCAAGACACCCCCAAGGTCAAGCTGGCGACCTCGATGGGCGACATCGTGGTGCAACTCGACCGCGCCAAGGCACCCAAGACAGTCGAGAACTTTCTGGCCTACGTGCAAGACAAGCACTACGACGGCACCGTGTTCCACCGCGTCATCGATGGCTTCATGATCCAGGGCGGCGGCTACACGGCCGATATGGTGCAAAAGCCCACCCGGGCACCGATCCCGCTTGAAGCGGCCAACGGCCTCAAGAACGACACCTACACCATCGCCATGGCGCGCACGGGCAACCCCCACTCGGCCACGTCGCAGTTCTTCATCAACGTGAAGGACAACGCCATGCTCAATGCACCCCAGCCAGACGGCCATGGCTACGCCGTGTTTGGCAAGGTGGTTGAGGGCACGGCCGTGGTCGACAAGATCAAGGCGGTGGCCACCGGCAACAAGGCCGGTGCCCAGAACGTACCTGTTTCCCCCATCACCATCCACTCCGCCACCCTGGTGAAGTGATTTTTTCTGAAAGAAGGCCCCCCATGAGCAACCCCCAAGTCGAACTGCACATCGCCAACTACGGCGTCATCACCCTCGAACTCGACGCCGACAAGGCCCCCAAGTCGGTCGAGAACTTCCTGTCTTATGTGAACAAGGGCCACTACAACAACACGATCTTCCACCGTGTGATTCCTGGCTTCATGGTGCAAGGCGGCGGTTTTGAGCCCGGCATGAAGCAAAAGGACTCGGATGCACCCATCCAGAACGAAGCCAACAACGGCCTCAAGAACGCCAACTACACCGTGGCCATGGCCCGCACCAGCGACCCGCACTCGGCCACCGCGCAGTTCTTCATCAACGTGGCCGACAACGGCTTCCTGAACCACACCGCACCTTCGGCCCAGGGCTGGGGCTATGCCGTGTTCGGCAAGGTGGTCTCAGGCGCCGACGTGGTGGACAAGATCAAGGCCGTCAAGACCGGCCGCAGCGGTTTCCATGACGACGTGCCCAAGGAAGACGTCGTGATCGAGAAGGCCGTCGCCCTCTGATCTGAAAACGATCTCCGTGACCACGACCGTGCCCCGGTTCGAGGAGCTTGCCGCTCCTTCGCACTGGCGCACGGTCGATTTCATTTCGGACCTGCACCTGCAGACCAGCGAACCTGCCACCGTGGCCGCCTGGCTGCACTACCTGCAGACCACCGAGGCCGACGCCCTTTTCATTCTGGGCGACCTGTTCGAGGTGTGGGTGGGCGACGACGCCCTGCACGAACCCGGCAGTTTCGAAGCCCAGGGCTGCGCAGCCCTGCGGGCTGCCGCACAGCGCCTGCCTCTGTACTTCATGCACGGCAACCGCGACTTTCTGGCGGGCCCGGCATTCCTTGCGCACTGCGGCATCACCGGCCTGGCAGACCCAACGGTGCTGGCCTTCGGTGGCCATCGCTTGGTGCTCAGCCATGGCGACCTGCTGTGCCTGGACGATGTGGACTACCAGCGCTTTCGCGTACAGGCGCGCAGTGCCGAGTGGCAAGAACGCTTTCTGACGCAGCCCCTGGCCATGCGCCGGGCGCAGGCACGCGGTATCCGGCAGGAGAGCGAAGCGCGCAAGCAGTCGGGCGCCATCTACGCCGATGTAGACGGCCCCGCTGCCATCGCCTGGCTCACGGCCGCCCATGCGCACACCCTGATCCACGGCCATACCCACCAACCCGCGAGCCACATCTTGGCCCCTGGCCTGCAACGGGTGGTGCTCAGCGACTGGGACGCCACCGCCCAGCCACCGCGCGCCGAGGTGCTGCGCCTGACGGCTGAAGGCCTGGAACGCGTGGCACTGCCCCCATGCCCCATGTCCTGAACAAGCTCTGGCGCACATTGCGCGCCACCGTGGCCCCCGTGCCCGACATCTCGGCCACGCTGTGGCTGGAAACCCTGCAGCGTTACCCGTTTCTCGCCGCCTTGCCGCTGCACGACCAGTCCAAGCTGCGCGCACTCAGCGCCCTCTTCCTGCACCACAAGCAGTTCCACGGCGCCCACGGCTTGGTGGTGACCGACGCCATGGCCATCGACATTGCAGCGCAGGCCTGCCTGCCGCTGCTGCACTGGGGCGACGCGGCCGCAGCCCTGGGCTGGTATGACGATTTTGTAGGCATCGTGGTGCACCCGGGCGAGGCTGTGGCCCGCCGCCAGACGGTAGACGAAGCCGGCGTGGTGCACGAGCACACCGAGGTGCTGCTGGGCGAGGCCATGGAACGCGGCCCCATCATGCTCAGCTGGCAGCATGTGGCCCCTGCCCGCCACCACACCGAGCGCGGCACCAACGTGGTGGTGCACGAGTTCGTGCACAAGCTCGACATGCGCAGCGGCGCCCCCAACGGCTGCCCACCCCTGCCAGCCGGCTTCATGGGCACCCGCACAGCCCGTGCCGCCCACGAAGCCTGGTGGGCCGCCTGGGAGCCGGCCTATGCCGATTTTCGCGAGCGCGTGATCATGGCCCAGCGGTTTGGCGCCGCTCAACCCTGGCTGGACGCCTATGGCGCCACGGCACCGGCCGAATTTTTCGCGGTGGCGTGCGAGGCGTATTTTGTGAACCGGGCCCAGTTTGCGCAGGAGTTTCCGGCGCTGATGCCCGTGCTCGATGAGTTCTTTCGACCCGGCCTGCCCCAGCCGAAGTAATCGCGCGACGCTGATCGACAAGAGCGAAATGCAACTCTCGCCCTCTAGAAATCTTCGCTATTAGCTATTATTTAAATAGCAAGCAAAAATCCCTCAATAGGGCGTGGGGGTGGTCGAAAGCGACTCCAGCCACGTCACCGTGGCGGCCAGCTCGGACGGGCGAATCTCGTGCGCGCCCGGAAACTCGTGGTAGCTCACCGACACGGGCAGCGGTGCCATGTGGTGCGCAATGGCCTGCGCGTGGGCCAGCGGAATCACGTTGTCGTGCGTGCCGTGGCTCAGCCACAGCTTCTTGCCGCGCAAGGCATCGGACGGGGCCTGCAGCGGCACCACCTGCGCCAGCAGGCGACTGTGCCAGACCATGGCGGCATGCAGCAAATCGGGCCGCGTGAGCAGCAGCGACAGGGCCATGATGCCGCCCTGACTGAAGCCCCCCACCACCACGCGCTCGGGCGGAATGCCCAGCTGAGCCGACGCCGCCTCGACGGTCTGCGCCACCAACGCCCGGCTGGCGGCCTCTTGCGCTTCGTTGATGCTGCGGGCGCCCCCGGGCTCTACCGAAAAATCAAACCACGCATGCGCGCCCGGCCCCATGCGGTGGGGCGCGCGCAGGCTCAACACATGAAAGCGGTCAGGAATATGCGCGGACAGGCCAAACAGATCCTGCTCGTTGCTGCCCACGCCATGCATCAGCACCAGCAGCCAGGGTCGGGGGGTGCCCGCAGCGGCAGAGCGCTGCAAAAATGTGAGCGGTAGGTCAAGCATGGTCAAGCGCAATAAGCGGTTTTGGTTGGTAAATGGGGCACATCGGCGCGGTCAGGCCGCTGGCTGCAATGCAAACGCGTCCATCGCGAGCATGCTGTACATCACCTCGCGGCTCAGGTAGTTGGCATGCAAATCGTCGCCGGCAGCGCCCAGCGCAAAGAACAGCGGCAAAAAGTGGTCTTCCGTGGGGTGGGCGCGCTCGGCGTGGGGCGCCAGGTTGCGGTAGTTCAGCAAGGCGTTGAGGTCGCCGCGCGCGAGGGCGGCTTCAATCCAGCGGCTGAACTCGATCACATAAGGCGCCGGCTCGCGCGCCCCGCCAAAAAACTCGGCCAGGTTGTGCGTCATGCTGCCCGACCCCATCACCAGCACCCCCTGGCTGCGCAGGCCGCGCAGCGCAGCGCCCATGGCATAGACCTCGGCGGGGCCGGCGCCCACGGGCAGCGCCACCTGCACCACGGGCAGGTCGGCCTGGGGGAACAAATGCATCAGCGGCACCCAGGCGCCATGGTCAAACGGGCGCTGCGCATCGCCCTGGGCGGCCACGCCAGCGGCCTGCAGCAAGGCCAACACTTCCTGCGCCAGCGCCGGGGCGCCGGGTGCGGGGTATTGCAGCTGGTACAGCGCAGGCGGAAAACCGCCAAAGTCGTGCCAAGTGGCAGGCTGCGGGCCCGTCATGACCTGCGGGGTGCGGGCTATCCAGTGGGGCGACATGACGACCACGCCACGCAGCTGCGGAAACTGCGCGCGCAGATCCTGGCCCCAACGGGTGAGCGCGGGGCCGGTTTCGCCCGCATCCAGCGCAAACAAGGGTGCACCGTGCGAAACATACAGAGCCGGAACCACGGCAGGGCTGGGGACTTGGCTGGCAACGGGGGCAGAAATGGACATGGCGGGCTTTCAGGGAATGCCCTGAATGTAGGAGCAATCATGCAACGATTCAATCCCGCAGCACTCAGACAAATCGTTCCACAAACTGAACCAATAAGGTGGCCGGCACACCCATCACACCTTCAGTCGCGAACCTTGCCCCGCAAGGCCTTGGTTTCACCGCGCTGGGTTTTGGCCTGCAGCCGCCGCTGCCGGGAGCCAAAGGTGGGCTTGGTGGCGCGGCGCGTGCGGGGCGGCTGCGCCACCGATTGCACCAGCGCATTCAGCCGCTCCAGCGCGTCGGTGCGGTTTTGCTCCTGGCTGCGGTATTGCTGGGCCTTGATGACCACCACGCCATCTTGTGTGATGCGGGTGTCGCGCAGGCATAGCAGGCGCTCTTTGACATCCTCGGGCAGCGACGAAGCACCCACATCAAAGCGCAGGTGCACCGCGCTCGATACCTTGTTGACATTCTGGCCGCCGGCGCCCTGGGCGCGCATGGCCGTGAACTCCACCTCGGCTTCAGCCACCTGCAGCAGTGCGGCGGTCATGAGCCCCCCGGCGTCCTGCTGTGCAGGCGCTCAGGCCAGCGCCGCCAGCAGCGCCGCATCAAACGCCTCGGGCCGCTCAAACTGCACCCAGTGGCCCGCGTCGGGCACCAGGTGCATGCCGCGAAAATCGGGGGCTGCTGCAGCATAGGCCGCTTCGAGCTGATGGATCCAACTTTGAAAGAGCGCATCGTGCTCACCGTAAATGGCATGCACCGGACAAGCCACCTGCAGCAACGAACGCGCCAGGATGTCGGTGTACGCCAGGCGACGGCGCGGCATGCGGTCGCGCACCACGTTGGCCACATGGATCTGCAAAGCCAGGCCGTCGATGCGCTGCGGGTCGTGCAGCATCAACGCTCCCAGGTTGTAGCGGTGAATGTCCAGTTGCTCGTCCAGGTCGCTCAGGTGGCGCCAGGCTTTCAGCTCGAACGGCCGGCGAGGCACCACGCCCATGGCAGGCGCCCCCACCAGCACCAGCCGTACGGCCAGCTCGGGGTGGGCGGCCAGCAACAGGCCCGCCGTCAAGCCACCGAAAGAAAAACCCACCAGGTCACAGGGCGTGTCGCCCAACAGCGCGTGCAACCCTGCATGCAGCGGTGCCACCAGCGCATCGGCATCGCCCCCTGTCGGCGGCTCCGCCGAATCACCAAAACCGGGCAGATCGGGCACCCACACCTGGTGGCCGGCGGCCAACAGCGCATCCAGATTGCGCACCCAGTGGGTCCAGCTGCCGCTGCCGCCATGCAGCAACACCAAGGGACGAACGCCCGGCCGGGACTGGCCCCAGACATGCCACACCAGATCACCCGCGCCACAAGGCGTAGTACGGCGCACGGCTTGCGCGGCCAGGCGCTGCACCTCAGGCGGAAACAAAAAATCAGTCATTGCAGAAGACACGAGGGAGAAGGGTGCAAACAAAAAAATCAGGCCCTTACAGCCCGGCCAGGCCGTCAATGGCCAATCCATAGCCCTTGACGCCAAACCCGCACATGACGGCCTTGGCGGCAGCGGCAAGATAGGAATGGTGGCGAAAGCTCTCGCGCGCGTGCACGTTGCTGATGTGCAGCTCGATCAGCGCAATGCCCGTGCCCTTGATGGCATCGAGCAGCGCCACGCTGGTGTGGGTGTAGGCCCCGGCGTTAAGCACCACGCCGGCCAGTTCGCCGGCGGCGTGCAGGCGGCCCGCCTCATGGATCCAGTCCACCAGGGCGCCTTCGTGGTTGCTTTGGTGAAAGCGCAGCGCAAACCCGTGGCGGGCACAGGCGGCGGCGCACAGTTGCTGGACGTCGGCCAGCGTCTGGGCGCCGTACACCGCAGGCTCGCGGGTACCCAGCAGGTTCAGGTTGGGGCCATTCAGGACAAAAACGGTTTTCACAGGCATGCACTCCGGGCGATCCGCCTGCCACACCGGCAGGCCAGACGCCGGATTATGCGGTGCCC
>DAOPUP010000126.1:0-3663 GCA_035350655.1 Acidovorax sp.
TGAGCATGGTGATTTTTTCGCCGGCTTCGCGCATCTGCGCCAGGCGCGGCAGGCTCACCGGGCGGCGCTGGGGCAGGGGCGATGCAGGCGGCAGCGTGCCATACGGCGTGGCGCCAGCGGTGGCCGGCTGCGGTGCAGGATCAGTCATGAAGGCTCCGTGGGGAAAAAAGTGTCGCGAGTCTATGCCATGTCCATGCCGCTGCGCCCCCGCACCGACCGGTTGGGTCCACAGCTCCAGCGATGCAATCGTGCGCGCAACCTGTCCCACGAAGGCGGGCGATGGTGGGCGCGGGTGGGAGGGCTGTTCGATGCAATAGGTTGCGCGCGCAACCATCAGGGTAAGTATCTAGTTGCGCATGCAACCAAATTCTGTACATTTGCTGAGCCAGATCAATACCGTGGCGGTTCGCCCGGTGGTGGTTTTGGCGCGGTTGATCCATCCGACACCACCTTGCCCGATTTCGAGGTTTACCATGCGCGCCTTTTTGTCCACCACCCGCCGAGTTTTCACCCTGGCTGTGCTCGCCGCCTGCACGGCAGCGGCGGCCCAGACCTACCCTTCCAAACCCATCGAGTGGGTGGTTCCGTACCCCGCGGGCGGCGGTACCGATGTGGTGGCCCGCACGTTGGCCGAGTCCATGGGCAAGTTGCTGGGCCAGCCCATCATCATCAACAACAAGCCCGGCGCGGCCACCAACATCGGGGCTGAATATGTGGCCCGCGCCAAGGCCGATGGCTATGTGCTGATGTCGGCCGACACCGCCACGCTGGCGGCCAACCCGTCGCTGTACACCAGGCTCGGCTACAGCGCTGAAAAAGACCTAGCCCCGGTCGGCCTCACCGTGCGCTTTCCGATGATTTTGGTGGTCAACCCGCAGGTGCCTGCCAAGACGCTGCCGGAGTTCCTGGCCTGGGCCAAGACACAGAGCGGCGCCAACTACGCCACGCCCGGCGCGGGCAGCCCGCACCATCTGGCGGCCGAATTGTTCCGCGAGAAAACCGGCAACCAGTTCACCCATGTGCCCTATCGCGGTGCGGCGCCTGCGGTGCAGGATGTGGTGGCTGGCCAGGTGCCCTTCATGTTTGTGGACACGGCCAGTGGCTTTCAGTTTGTGGCGACCGGCAAGCTGCGCGCCATCGGCATCGCCAGCCCCAAGCGGGTCAAGAACTTCGAGGACATCCCCACGCTGCAGGAGCAGGGCCTCAAGGGCTTTGAGGCCTACGCCTGGCAAGGCCTGGTGGTGCCGGCCGGCACGCCCAAGGAGGTGATCGCCAAGCTCAATGCGGCCTTGCTCGCCGCCATGGACAGCACGGCCGTAAAGGCCCGCATGCAGACCCTAGGCCTCGAATCCATTCCCAGCTCGCCCGAGCAGATGGCCCGCTATGCCGCCGATGAGCGCGCCAAGTGGGGTCCGGTCATTAAAGCCAGCGGCATCAAGCTGGATTGATCCCATGGACCGTCCATCGCGCAGTGCGCCAGCGGCCGAGCCCGCTGCCGATCCGGCGGCGGCCAGTGACCCGTTCGAGGTGCCGCTCAACCGCTCGTTCACCTACCGCTTTCACCACCTGGGCAAGCTGTCCGACCCGGTAAGCCACCAGGCTTACCTGCAGGAGGCGGGGCTGTCGCTCAGCGATGGCCGCTGCCTTACCACCATCGGCACCTTCGAGCCGCTGTCGGTCAAGGACCTGGCGCGCCTGTCCAACCTCAACAAGAGCCAGGCCAGCCGCGCTGCCCAGGCGCTGGTGGACCAGGGGCTGGTGGTCAAGCAGGACAGCGAGGCCGACGGGCGCGGCGTGGTGCTGATGCTCTCGCCAGAGGGCCGCCAGCGCTGGCGGGCTGCCAACCAGCTGGTGGTGCGGCGCAACCGCGAGATTTTTGGCTGCCTCAGCCCCCGCGAGCTGGCCCAGCTGGGCAAGCTGCTCGACCGGCTGGTCGCGCACAACGAACGCAGTTGAGCGGCCCACCGTTCCCCATTTCTTGATTGAGTGACGATCCACCATGCACCAGCCCACCACGCAAGCGCGCCCTTCCATCTACTACCCCTACCAGGTCCACGCCCCATGGCTGGCCTCGCAGCATCCACAACAGGGTCGCCACGCGGTGGCGATCGTCGGCTCGGGCCCCTCGGGCATGGTCACGGCGCTGGAACTGGCCCGCCACGGCGTGGCCAGCGTGGTGCTCGAATCGGAGCTGCAGGTCTCTCAGGGGAGCCGCGCCATCGTTTTCACACGCCGTTCGCTCGAGATCCTGCAGCAGGTCGGTGTGGCCCAGCGCATGATGGACAACGGCCTGCCGTGGCGCTTTGGCAACTCGTTCTACCGGGGCCAGCGCGTGTTCCGCATGGAAGCGCCGCACGACGCGGACGACCGGTTCTTTCCCATGCTGAACATCCAGCAGCAGTACATGGAGGAATACCTCTACGACGCCTGCCAGGCCGAGCCGCTGGTCGATTTTCGCTGGGGCAACAAGGTCGCGCAGGTCACGCAGGACGCCACCGGCGCCACATTGGAGGTCGACACCCCCGAAGGGCCCTACACGCTGCATGCCGACTGGGTGGTGGCCGCAGATGGCGGGCGTTCTGCGATTCGCACCGCTTACGACCTGCAGATGGAGGGCGCCTCGTACGAGGGCCGCTTCGTGATTGCCGACATCCGCATCGACCTGCCGCTGCCCACCGAGCGCCTGGCCTTCTTCGACCCCGACTGGAACCCCGGCAACACCGTGCTGATGCACCGCGAGCCGCATGGCATCTGGCGCGTGGACTACCAGCTGCCCGAGAACGAAACCCCCGAAGACGCGCTGCAGCCGGCCGCCCTGGCCGCGCGCATCAACGCACTGCTGGCGCAGATCGGCCACGGCGACAAGCCCTGGGAGATGGACTGGAGCTCGGTGTACTCGGCCCGCACGCTCACCCTGCCCGACTACCGCCATGGCCGTGTGCTGTTCACCGGCGACGCCGCCCACCTGCTGCCGATCTTTGGCGTGCGCGGTGCCAACACCGCCTTCCAGGATGCGCAGTCGCTGGGCTGGCACCTGGCCTTTGCAGTCAAGGGCATCGCCAGCAACGCGCTGGTGGACAACTACAGCCGCGAGCGTGTGGGCGCTGCCCGCGAGATCATCGAAGAGTCGGGCAAGAGCACGCGCTTCATGACGCCGCCCACGCGGGGTTTCCGGCTGCTGCGCGATGCCGTGCTGTCGCTGTCGCTGTCGCAGGAGTTTGTGCGCCCGCTCTACCACTGGCGCACCTCGCGGCCGCACGAGTACACCCACTCTGCCCTCAACAGCCCCGGTGACGACAATGCCCTGTTCAAGGCCGGCCCGGCCCACGGCGCGCCGCCGCAAAACATCCGCCTGGCGCCCAACGACTATCTGCTCGATCACCTCGGTGGTGGCTTTGATCTGCTGTATTTCACCGAAGCCGCCGCCGTGCCCGAGGCCCTGCAATCGGTAGTGAATGCCGCCCGTGCCCGGGGCGTTCCGCTGCGCGTCACTGCCGTGGGCGCCGGCGCCCCGGTGGCAGGCGCCGACCAGACCCTGGCCGACGCCGACGGCCATTTTCGCGAGCGCTACGGCGTGCCCGCCAGCGGCGCGGCCTACCTGCTGCGCCCCGACCAGCATGTCTGCGCCCGCTGGCTCACGCTCGATGCCACCCGCCTGCAGGC
>DAOPUP010000126.1:3763-6779 GCA_035350655.1 Acidovorax sp.
ACCAAGGCCCCCGATCCCTATATGCATGTGTTCCTGGATGCCGGCAACGGCAATGTGCTGGCGTTTTTCGAGCTGCCCGGCCAGCCGCCCATGGACCGCGACCACAACACCCCGAACTGGGTGCAGCACCTGGCGCTCAAGGTCGATTCGCTCGATACGCTGATCGCCACCAAGGCCCGCCTGGAGGCCGCCGGCATCGAAGTCGTCGGCCCCACTGACCACACCATCTTCAAGAGCATCTACTTCTTCGACCCCAACGGCCACCGCCTGGAGCTGGCCTGCGACATCGGCACGCCCGAGATGTACGCCAAGCTCGACGCCGTGAAGTGGGAGATGCTGCAGGAGTGGAGCGAGACCCGTCGCGCGCCCAAGCACGCCGCCTGGATGCATGACGGCAGCATGGCGCAATGACGCACGGACAGGCGAATCCCATGACGCTTCTGAACGAAACCCACGCCCCCCAGCTGCGCTGCTGGCTGCCCTCGGCCCATGCACCAGGCGCCGACTTTCCGATCCAGAACCTGCCCTTTGCGGTGTTCCGCCGCGCGGGCCGCAGCGAGCCCTGGCGCGGCGGTGTCGCCATTGGCGACCAGATCATCGACCTGGCCGCGATGGCGGCTGCGGGCGTGCTGTCCGGCGAAGCCGCCGTGGCGGCGCAGGCGGCTGCCGGTGACAAGCTCAACGCCCTGATGGCCCTGGGCCATGGCGCCTGGAGCGCGCTGCGCCTGGCGCTGTCGCGCGCCCTGCGCGAAGGCGCGCCCGGCCAAGCCGCGCTGCAGGCCTGCCTGGTGCCCCAGGCCGAGGCTGAATACGACGTGCCCGCCCGGATTGGCGACTACACCGACTTCTACACCTCGGTGCACCATGCCACCAACATCGGCCGCCAGTTCCGCCCCGACAACCCGCTGCTGCCCAATTACAAATGGGTGCCCATCGGCTACCACGGTCGGGCGTCCAGCATTGGCGTCTCGGGCCAGGTCTTTCACCGCCCCAAGGGCCAGACCCTGCCACCGGGCGCGCAGACACCGTCACTGGGGCCCAGTAAGCGCCTGGACATCGAGCTGGAGCTGGGCATCTTCGTGGGCGAGGGCAACGCCCAGGGTGACGCCGTGCCCATCACCGAGGCCGAGCAGCATGTGTTTGGCATCTGCCTGCTCAACGACTGGTCGGCCCGCGACCTCCAGGCCTGGGAATACCAGCCCCTGGGTCCGTTCCTGGCCAAGAACTTCGCCACCACCATTTCGCCCTGGATCGTCACGCTCGAAGCGCTGGCACCGTACCGCGTGGCCTTCACCCGCCCCGAGGGCGACCCCGAGCCGCTGCCCTACCTCGACAGCCCCGCCAACCGTGCGGGTGGTGCCTTCGACATCCAGCTGCAGGTGGGCCTGCGCACGCCGCGCATGGCCGCAGCCGGGCAGGGCGATGCCAGCATCTGCCGCACCAGCTACCGGCACGCCTACTGGACCGTGGGTCAAATGCTGACCCACCACACCGTCAATGGCTGCAACCTGCAACCTGGCGACCTGCTGGGCAGCGGCACCTTGTCGGGCCCCACGCTGGACCAGGCGGGTGCGCTGATCGAGCTGACCACCGGCGGAAAGAACCCGCTGCAGCTGCCCGGCGGCGAGCAGCGCGTGTTCCTGGAAGACGGCGACTCGGTGGTGTTGCGCGGTTGGTGCGAAAAGCCCGGCGCCGCGCGCATCGGCTTCGGTGAGTGCTGGGGCACGGTGCTGCCGGCGCGCTGAAGCGATACCGGGCGCCCCCTGTGCCCGCACCGGTGCCGGGGGCGAAGCCCGGGCAGCGGTGCTGCCCTTCTCAATGCCGCTATGCTCTCGGCCCATGACTTTTTCGAGTACTGATTTCCGCGGCGATGGCATCGCTGCACCGGCCAGCCCCGAGGCGGTTGCTGCGCTGGCCAGCGCCGACGTGGCCCGCGCCCTGGCCGAAGACGTGGGCCCTGGCGACCTGACCGCCGGGCTGGTCGACCCCCAGCGCCGCGCCCGCGCCCGGGTGCTGGTGCGCGAGTCGGCCGTGCTGTGCGGCCAACCCTGGGCCGAGGCCGCGCTGCGTGCCCTCGACCCCGGCGTGAAGATCACCTGGCATGTGGCCGAAGGTGCCCGCTGCGCCCCCGACCAGGTGGTGCTCGAGATCGAAGGCCAGGCCCGCGCGCTGCTCAGCGCCGAGCGCACGGCGCTCAATTTTCTGCAACTGCTGTCGGCCGTTGCCACCAAAACCCGTACCTATGTGGATGTGGTGGCTGGCACCCGTGCCCATATCGTGGACACGCGCAAAACCCTGCCCGGCCTGCGCCGGGCACAGAAATACGCCGTGCGCGTGGGCGGTGGCACCAACCACCGCATCGGCCTGCACGATGCCGTGCTCATCAAGGAGAACCACATTGCCGCCGCCGGCGGCGTCACCGCCGTGCTGCGCGCTGCCCAGCAGGTGGCCGCGCAGGCCCAGTTCATCGAGATCGAGGTGGAAACGCTGGCGCAGCTGGCCGAGGCGCTCGATGCCGGGGCCCGCATGGTGCTGCTGGACAACATGCCCCTGCCCACGCTGCGCGAGGCCGTGCGCATCAATGCAGCCCATCCGGGAGGGGGCGCGATTCTGGAAATCTCGGGCGGCGTCACGCTGGCCGGCCTGCGCGAGCTGGCCGAAACGGGCGTCGACCGCATCTCCATCGGCACCCTCACCAAAGACGTGAAGGCCACCGATTTCTCGATGCGCCTGCAGGAGCTGTCATGACAGCCATCGCCCTCAAGGAAGTCGATTACGAGCAGCCCGAAGGCGGCGGCGTGTGCGCTACCCGCCACGCCTGGGCCCGTGTGCCGGCCGAGCCCACGCCCACCGAGCGCACAGCGCTCAAGGACAAGATCCGTCGCCTGCTCAAGGAGAGGAACGCGGTCATGGTGTCGCACTACTATGTGCACCCCGACCTGCAGGACCTGGCCGAGGAAACCGGCGGCATCGTCAGCGATTCGCTGGAGATGGCGCGCTTTGGCCGCGACCATGC
>DAOPUP010000127.1:0-2764 GCA_035350655.1 Acidovorax sp.
CCAGGTGTCCTGGGTGCGTTCGCGCACGTTCTTGCCGCGCTCCAGCACGATGGGCCTGAAACCCATCTGTGCCAGCACCAGCGCCGCGAAGATACCGCAGGGGCCAAAGCCCACCACCACGGGGCGCAGGGGTAGCTCGGCCGGTGCCTGGCCCACGGGATGCCAGGCCATGTCGGGCGTGGGCAGGATATGCGGGTTGCCTGCGAACTGTGCCAGCAGGGCGGCTTCGCGCTCGGGCTGGGCGAGCGTGATGTCCACGATGTACACGGCCAGTAGATCGGCCTTGCGTGCATCAAAGCTGCGCTTGAACACCTGCAGCGTGGCAATGTCGGCGGCATCGGCCAGGCCCAGGGCCCGTGCGGCGAGTGCGCGCAGGGCGGTTTCGGGTTGGGTGTCGGGGTCGGACGGCAGCGCGGACAGTGGCAGCCGGAGTTCACAGAGGCGAATCATGGTCTTGCGGCCCGTGTTTATCGGGCGAAGGGCAATGCAGGGGAGGGCGATTTTACCGGCCGCCTCACCGGTAGACCAGTACCGGAATCTTCGAATGCGCCAGCACCTTCTGCGTTTCGCTGCCCAGCAGCAGGGCGCTGACGCCCGAGCGGCCATGCGAGGCCATGAAGATCAGGTCGCAGCCGTGGGCGTCTGCGGCTGCCATGATGAGCTCATACGGCTGGCTGCCGATCCGCACCACGCGCTGGCAGGTGGCACCGGCCTCATGCACCCGCTGCTCTGCCGCATCCAGGATCTCCGTGGCGGCCTCATCCAGGCGGGTCTGGAGTTCCTGGGTGAGGTGCGCGTTGCTGACCGCGCCCATCCCGGCATAGGCCGAGGGCGCCTCGGGCTGGGCGTAGAACAGCGTGATGCGGGCGCCACTTTCCTTGGCATAGGACGCGGCCCGCGCCACATTGCTCAAAGACAGCGCGGAGCCATCGGTGGGAACCAGAATGTGCTTGAACATAGGAGTGTCTTTCAACAAAAAATCAGTGCCCACTGGCGCCGGGCTCTATGGTGCGCGTGGGTTTGGGGGCGATCCAGATGATGGCCGCGGCGACGAAGAACATCGCGGCCACGCCGGTCATGACCTGGTTGGTGGACAGCATGCCGCTTTGCGAGACGACCAGGTAGTCCACCACCTGCGTGGCTACTTCGGGCGGCGTGCCCGACTGGGTGAGCATCTGGGTCACGCTGCCATCGCGGTCGGCCAGGCCCACCAGCTCGGCGTGGTTGCGCGTGGTCTGGTTGGCCCACACCGTGGTCACCACCGAGGTGGCAAACGCGCCCGACAAGGTGCGCAGAAAGTTCATCAGGCCGGCGGCCGAATCCATCTCGCGCTCCTCCACGCTGCCCAGGGCAATGCCGGAGGTCGGGATGAAGAAGAACGGCAGCGCAAAGCCCATCACCGCCAGCGGAATGGCAATGTCCCAGAACGCCATGTCGCTGTTGGCCACCGTGCGCCACAGCGTCACCAGCCCCATCCACAGCACACCAAAGAACACCAGTGCACGCGGGTCGCGCTTGCTGTTGGCCACGATGGGCGCGACAAACAAGGCCGTCACGCCAGTCCAGGCGGTGGCCAGACCAGCATCGGTGGCGGTGTAGCCCATGAAGCTTTGCAGCCACAGCGGCGTGAGCACACTGACGCCAAAGAAGGCAGCGTAGGCCACGCTCACGGTGATCACCGAGGCATTGAAGCCGCGGTGGCGGAACACGCGCAGATCGACCACCGGGTGCTTCTCATGCAGCTCCCAGATCAGGAAGGCGACGAACCCCACCACGGCAATGATGCTCAGCGCCACGATCTGGCTGGAGGCGAACCAGTCGAGGTTCTTGCCCTCGTCCAGCACCAGTTGCAGTGCGACCACCCACGCCAGTAGCAGCAACAAGCCGACCTTGTCGAACGGGTTGCGCACGGGGCTGTCCTGGTAGTGCTGCAAGATTTTCCAGACCATCAGGCCAAAGCCGATGGCAATGGGCGCGTTGATCAGGAACACCCAGTTCCAGGCGAAGTCATCCACCAGCCAGCCGCCCAGGATGGGCCCCACCACGGGCGCCACCAGCGTCGTCATCGACCAGATGCCGATGGCCGCGCCCGCCTTGTCCTTGGGGAAGATGCGCAGCATCAGCGTTTGCGACAGCGGCATCAGCGGACCGCCGCTCAGTCCCTGGAAAACGCGCATCACCACCAGCATGCCAATCGAGGTGGACAGGCCGCACAGGATGGAGAAGATGCCGAACAGGACCATGGAGGTCACGAACACGCGCACGGCGCCGAAGCGTGCGGCAAACCAGCCGGTCAGCGGCACCGTGATGGCCTCGCCGACGGCAAACGAGGTGATGACCCAGGTGCCCTGGCTGGCCGCTGCGCCCAGGGCGCCTGCAATATTGGGCACCGCCACGTTGGCGATGGTCATGTTCAGGACCGCGATGAAGTTGGCCGAGGCCAGCATCAGCGCGGCAATCACCAGCATGGGGCCGCTCAGCGGTGCCGGTGTAGCAGGGGCGGCAGGCGCGCCAGGCGCCGTGGTCGCTTGACTCATGGTGTGTTGGCCCGGGCTCAGTGGGTGGCCGTGCGGGGGGCTTCAGCGGCAGCAGACGCCTGCTTTTCGCCCGTGCGGGTGTCAATGGTGGCGCTCATCGACAGGCCGACTTTCAGCGGGTTCGCCTGCAGTTCGACCGCATCGAGCTGCACGCGCACGGGCAGGCGTTGCACCACCTTGATCCAGTTACCGGTGGCGTTTTGCGCCGGAATGGCGGCAAACGCCGA
>DAOPUP010000127.1:2864-6776 GCA_035350655.1 Acidovorax sp.
GCGCGCCAGGTCCATCTGGGCCTGGTCGAGGCGGGCGCGGGCGGCCAGCACCTCGGGGTTGGTGTCCACCGTGCTGTGGCTGATCAGGGCGGCATTGGCCTCCTTGGCCGCGACGGCCGAGCGCTGGTTGGCCGTGACCTGGGCGGCGGCGGCCTTGGCGGCGGCCAGCTGCGCGCTGGCGGCATCAAAGCCGTTCTTGGCGCGCGTCAATTCATCGCCCGACACCGAGCCCGACGCCACCAGCGCCTGGCGGCGCTGCAGGTCGACTTTGGCGCGCTCGAAGTCGGCTTGCGCGGCGGCCAGCTGGGCGCTGGCGCGCTGGGCATCGGCCTCGCGCGCGCTGATCTGCGCGCTCAGGTTGTTGTCGTTGGCCATGTAGCTTTTCACGCGGCGCGTGGCGCGGTCGAGTTCTGCCGTGGCCTGGGCGACGGCCAGCTTGGCGTCGGTGGGGTCTATGACCAGTAGCACGTCGCCCTCTTTCACGGCCTGGGTGTCGCTGACCTTCACCTCCAGCACGGTGCCGCCCACTGCGGGCGTGATCTGCGCCACTTCGGCGGCCGCATAGGCGTTGTCGGTGGAGACGAAATGCACGGCGTGCAGCTCCCAGTAGGCGGTGGAGCCGATGGCGGCCAGCATCACCACGCCACCCAGCAGGCCCAAGCGGGCGTTGCGGCGCTTTTTCAGATGGGCATCGGCGGCAGACGTTGTGTTGTTTTCAGACATGGGGATTCCTTGTTCGGTGTTGGGGTGGGCCGGGCGTGGCAGTTGGTTGGGGCGCGCTTACTTCGGGGCGCTGGCCAGGGTGCTGGCTTGGGCCATGTGGTAGCCGCCACCCAGGGCGCGTTGCAGGCCGATGTCGAGCGTGAACGATGCCGAGCGCAGGTTGGTTTGTGCGCTCAAGGCGCCCAGCAGGCTGTCTTCGGCCGTTAGCACTTCGAGGTAGGTGGCCAGGCCGCCCTCATAGCGGTTGCGGGCCACGCGGTGCGCCTCGCTGGCGGCGTCCACGGCCTCTTGCGCTTTGCCCAGGCGCTGGCCCAGGGCCTTCTGGCTGATGGCGTTGTCGGCCACGTCTTGCAGCGCGCGGGCCACGGTGGCGTTGTACTGGGCCACGGCCTCGGCGTAGCTGGCGTGCGCGCCGCGCAGCTCGCCCTGCAGACGGCCACCGCTGAAGATGGGCAGCGAAATTGCGGGGCCAAAGCTGGCGATGCCCGAGCCGCCCTTGGCCAGCATGTCCAGCCCCAGGGACTGCACGCCCACCAGCGCCGACAGGTTCACGTTGGGGTAGAACTCGGCCTTCTTCTGGTCGATGCGGCGCGCCTGCGCCTCGGTGCGCAGGCGCGCGGCCACCACATCGGGGCGGCGGCCCAGCAGGTCGGCAGAAATTTCGGCGGGCAGGCCGAAGGCGCGATCGAGCTTGAGGGTGGGGGCGGCGATCGACAGTGCGCGGTCGGGCCCCGCGCCCAGCAGCGCGGCCAGGCGGTTGCGCTGCAGCGCGTTCTGCTCGTCCAGCGCCAGCAGCTCGCCTTCGGCCACGGCGCGGCGGGCGTCGGCATTGCGCAGGCCGCCGCGCGTTTCCAGTCCGTTGTCAAAACGCTGGGTGAACAGGCTGGCGGTTTTCTGGCGAATCTCCAGCGCGCGGGCGGCGGTCTCGCGGTTGGCGTGCAGGCGGCTCAGCTCCGCATAGTGGGCCGCCACGCCGGCTGCCAGCCACAGGCGCGCTTGCGCCAGTTCGGCGCGGCTGGCTTCCATCTCGGAAGTGGCCGCCGCCAGCGCGGCGCGGTTCTTGCCCCAGAAGTCCAGTTCCCAGCGCATGTCCAGCGTGGCGCGGCCGTAGTCGTTCAGGCCTTCGGTGGCAGGCGAGCGCGGGATCAGGTGGTTGGTGCTGAGCTTGTCGCCGGTGACGGAGGCATGGGCGCTGACCTGCGGCTTGCTGGACGCGCCGGTGATCTGCGCCACGGCTTCGGCCCGTTGCAGGCGTGCGGCGGCGGCGGCCAGGTCGGGCGCATCGGCCAGGGCCTCGGCGATCAGCGCGTTGAGCTGGGCGTCGCCATAGGCCGTCCACCACTGCTCGGCGGGCCATTGGGCGCTGGGCGCCTTCAGGGAGGTGGTGGACTGGAGAGCCTCCACCGACTTGGGCTGCGGCGTTGCGCCCAGGTCCGGAAGCTGGGCGCATCCCGCCAGAAGCAGGGCGGCGCCCAGGAGGGAAAGAGGCATGCGCAGCCTTGGCAAGGCGGGCGAGGGCGGCGTGCTGCGGTGAGGCATCAAGACTCCATTAAGTGAACTGATCGGTTCAGTTTAGCTTTGATTTTTGACTGGATCAAGCTAAACTGAACTTGTTGGTTCAAAAATAAAGAGGTTGACATGCGGGCAAAAACCGAGACAAGGCGCCAGGCCATACTGGACGCGGCCGCCGTGGTGTTTCAGGAAACCGGGTTCGAGCGCACCACCATGGCTGCGATCTGCGAGCGCCTGGGGTATTCGAAGGCCACGCTCTACAACTACTTCGCGTCCAAGGAGGAGCTGTTTTCGGCCGTGGTGTTCGAGGCCACCGAAGCGGAATTCCAGGCCACCCTCGAAGCCCTGGACACCACGCTGGCGGACATGACCGAGGCGCTGCAAAAATTCGGCCGGGGCCTGCTCACGCTGCTGTATTCACCGCAGGTGCAGGCGGTGCGCCGCATGGTCGTGGCCGAGGCTGGGCGATCCGAGTTGGGCAAACAATGCTACGAACTCGGCCCCGTGCGCAACGAGGCCGCCGCCGCCGCCTTTTTGCAGCACGCCATGGACGCTGGCCGACTGCGCCAGGCCGATGCCCGCATCGCCGCCTTGCACCTGCGCGGCCTGCTGGAGGCCGAATGGCTGGACCGTTTTCTGTTCCAGACCTTGGAGCCGATTTCTACCGAGGAAATCAATGCCACGGTGGGCCGTGCGGTGGCCGCGTTCATGGCGGCGTATGGGCCGGTGCCAGGCTGAGACGCCGCGCAGGGCGAAAAAAAGGAGCAATTTGCTTCTGAATTGCTCCTGATGTAATAGCTGCTAGTGCTTTCCAAATAAGCACTGCAGCCTGATTTGGCATTCAAACCGCATCACGCGGGCAAAAAGCCTTCGACCGACAGATAACGCTCTCCCGTGTCGTAGTTGAAGCCCAGCACGCGGCTGCCCGCGGGCAGTTCGGGCAGCTTTTGCGCAATGGCTGCCAGCGTGGCGCCGCTGGAGATGCCCACCAGCAGGCCTTCCTCGCGGGCGCTGCGGCGGGCATATTCGCGCGCCGGCTCGGCTTCGACCTGGATGACGCCGTCGAGCAGGCTGGTGTCCAGGTTCTTCGGGATGAAACCCGCGCCGATGCCCTGGATGGGGTGTGGCGAGGGCTGGCCGCCGCTGATGACGGGCGACTGCGTGGGCTCCACGGCAAACACCTTCAGGTGGGGGAACCTGGCTTTCAGCACGCGCGCCACGCCGGTGAGGTGCCCGCCCGTGCCCACGCCGGTGATGAGGGCGTCCAGGCCGTCGGGAAAGTCGGCCAGGATTTCCTGCGCCGTGGTGCGCACATGCACGTCGATGTTGGCCGGGTTCTCGAACTGCTGCGGAATCCAGGCGCCGGGTGTCTGGGCCTTGAGTTCTTCGGCACGGGCAATGGCGCCCTTCATGCCCTTTTCGCGCGGCGTCAGGTCAAAACTGGCGCCGTAGGCCAGCATCAGGCGGCGGCGTTCGATGCTCATGCTGTCGGGCATCACCAAAACCAGCTTGTAGCCCTTGACGGCGGCCACCATGGCCAGGCCCACGCCGGTGTTGCCGCTGGTGGGCTCGATGATCGTGCCGCCCGGTTGCAGGGCGCCGGATTTTTCGGCGTCTTCAATCATGGCCAGCGCAATGCGGTCCTTGATGGAGCCGCCGGGGTTGCCGCGCTCGGAC
>DAOPUP010000128.1:0-6764 GCA_035350655.1 Acidovorax sp.
AGCGAAACCCTGATGCGCCGCTACTACTGGGCGGCCAAGGCGGTGTCGCAGCTCAGCCAGATCCTGCTGCTCAACATCGAAGAGCGCCTGAACCCCTCGACCCACGAGCCGCGCCCCATCAACGCACGCTTCTTCGATAAAGCCGGGCTCATCGAAGTGGCCAGCGATGACCTATACGAGCGCGACCCGCACGCGATTCTGGAAACCTTCCTGCTTTACCAGACCACCGGCGGGCTTAAGGATCTTTCGGCGCGTACTTTGCGAGCGCTGTACAACGCGCGCGGCGTGATGGATGGCGCCTTCCGGCGCGACCCAATCAACCGCGCCGCCTTCATGCGCATCCTGCAGCAGCCCTCGGGCATCACGCATGCCATGCGGCTGATGAACCAGACCTCGGTGCTGGGGCGCTATCTGTGGGCGTTTCGCGGCATCGTGGGGCAGATGCAGCACGACCTGTTCCATGTCTACACGGTGGACCAGCATATCCTCATGGTGCTGCGCAACATGCGCCGCTTCTTCATGGCCGAGCATGCGCACGAGTACCCGTTTTGCTCGCAGCTTGCCGCCGGCTGGGACAAGCCGTGGATTTTGTACATCGCCGCGCTGTTCCACGATATCGGCAAGGGCCGCGGCGGCGACCACTCGCAGATCGGTGCCATGGAAGTGCGCCGCTTTTGCCGCCACCACGGCGTGGACAAGGAAGACGCCCGGCTCATCGAGTTTCTGGTCAGCGAGCACCTGGGCATGAGCCGCATCGCCCAGAAGGAAGACCTGAGCGACCCCGACGTGATTGCTGCCTTTGCGCGCCGCGTAGGCAATGAACGCTACCTCACCGCGCTGTACCTGCTCACCGTGGCCGATATCCGCGGCACCAGTCCCAAGGTCTGGAATGCCTGGAAAGGCAAGCTGCTGGAAGACCTGTACCGCGCCACCCTGCGCACGCTGGGCGGCCGGGCACCCGACGCCGCCGCAGAAATCGAGGCCCGCAAGCGCGAAGCGCTGGTGCTGCTGGCCCTCAGCGCCCTGCCCTTCGAGGCCCACAAGGCACTGTGGGCCACGCTCGATGTGAGCTATTTCATGCGCCACGAGGCCGCCGATATCGCCTGGCACACACGCCACCTTTCGCGCCATGTGGGTGCCGCCCACCCGGTGGTGCGCGCCCGCCAGTCGCTCGCGGGCGAAGGCTTGCAGGTCATGGTGTACGCCCCCGATCAGCCAGACCTGTTTGCCCGCATCTGCGGTTACTTTGACCGTGCCGGCTTCAGCATCCTGGATGCGCGCGTGCACACCGCCAACAATGGCCACGCGCTCGACACCTTCCAGGTCGTGGCCTCGGCCCAGCCCGGCCACTACCGCGAACTCACCCACATGGTGGAAAGCGACCTGGTGCGCACCATCGAGGCCGGCGGGCCGCTGCCCGACCCGGCTGCCCGGCGCGTGTCACGCCGCGTCAAGAGCTTTCCGGTGGCGCCCCGCGTAACGCTGCGCCCCGACGAAAAAGCCCAGCGCTGGCTGCTGGCCATATCGGCCAGCGATCGCGCCGGCTTGCTTTATCTGGTGGCCCGCATCCTGGCCCGCCACGAGCTCAGCGTGCAGCTGGCCAAGGTGAGCACACTGGGAGAACGGGTCGAGGACACCTTCCTCGTCCAAGGCCCCGAGCTGCAGAACAACGCCAGGCAGATCGAGATCGAGACCGAATTGCTGCAGGCACTGTCGGCCTGAAGGCCTGCCGCCGAGCGCGGGCAATACGCGCCCCGCAGCGCAGTTTCAGGCCAGGTGACGGTCGGCACCGTCATGGGCTGTCAGAACACGGTGGGCCACCATGTCCAGCGCGGGCCGCGTATTGCCCTGCTTGTCCGTCCAGACCCGGGGCGTGAGGCCACCGGCCAGCGCCAGGGGCTCGCCCTCCCCCAGGGCCTGCAGGGCGGCGCAGACGGCGCTCTCGAACGCGATCACATTCACGATCAGCGTTTCGCCATCGCCGCTGGCGGCCAGCACCTTGGCCACGGCAAACGGCTTGCCGGCCTTGTCGCTGCGCAATTCTGCCGAGCCCAAAAGCTTTCCGGCGACGAGTCCACTGATCATGGGATTTTCTGTAAAAGATGATGGACGGCAGCCCCCAACAGGCCAGCCCCGGATGCGCATAGCAAAAAAGCCCAGAACCTTTCGGCTCTGGGCTTTTGCTATCAATGGTCGGCGTGGCGGGATTCGAACTCGCGACCCCTTGCACCCCATGCAAGTGCGCTACCTGGCTGCGCTACACGCCGACAAGAATTAGATTATATACAGAAAATCCATCAATTCAGGGAAAGCAGCGCACGGATCTCAAATAATTCCTGGCGCACCGCAGCGCTGTCGAACAACTCCGTGGCGGCACCGGAATCGAGTCCCTGGCGGGTGGCGCCGTTCTCGACAGGGGACACCGATTGCGACAACGCTTCGTGCACTGCCGCCGGCCCCGTATGCACCGCAGCAGCCGGATCCTGCAATCGGTTGCGCGCCCCGCTGATGGTGAACCCCTGGTCATACAGCAGGGCGCGAATGCGCCGGATCATGAGCACCTCATGGTGCTGGTAATACCGGCGGTTGCCCTGGCGTTTCATGGGCCGCAACTGCGTAAATTCCTGCTCCCAATAGCGCAGCACATGGGGCTTGACACCACACAACTGCGCCACTTCACCAATCGTGAAATACCGCTTGGCTGGAATGGAGGGAAGCTGGGTGCCCATGGATGGTAGTTCTGACGGAAAGCCCATTAGCGTACTGCAGAGAAGCGGCTGCGGCCAGACCGGATACGCATTTCAGCCCGCAAAAAGCCTCAAAAACTTGACACCGAGGCGGCAGACTGGATCTGCTCTTTGAGCTTGCTACTGGCGTGAAAGGTCACCACCCGGCGCGCCTGGATGGGGATCGCCTCCCCCGTGCGCGGATTGCGCCCCGGTCGCGGTGCCTTGGTACGGATCTGGAAATTTCCAAAGCCCGAAAGCTTGACATCCTTGCCATCCACCAGGCGCTGCGCAATGAGGTCGAAGAACGCGTCGATCATGTCCTTGGACTCGCGTTTGTTCAACCCGATCTGATCGAACAGGAGATCGGCCAGTTGCGCCTTGGTCAGCGCAGGGGTTTCGATACTTTCTACCGCAAATTCAATCACGTCGACGCTCCCTGCTTTTCAACCAACACGCAACCGTCCACCGGTGCGGGCCACCAATTGGGCCACCACGGTCTGCACCGCAGCGTCGATTTCAGCTTCTGTCAGGCTTGCCTCGTTGCGCCCCAGTGTCAGGCGCACCGCCAGGCTTTTTTCGCCCGCAGCCAGTGCACCGGTGGGCGCGACCTCACCCGCGCGCAAAGGTTTTGGACGGTAGACATCAAACAGCACGGCCGAGCGCAGCATGGTGGCGGGCACGGCGGCCGTGATGGCGCCCATCACCTCGGCATGCGTCACGCGCTCAGCCACCACCACGGCCAGGTCACGCTCCACCGCCTGGTGCTTGGTGACCGGCTGGAACTGGGGCACCACGCGCTGCAGCACCGCATCGAGCTCCAGTTCGAACATCACCGGCGCCTGGGGCAGGTCCCACGACTGGCGCCACTGCGGGTGCAGTTCGCCCACGAAACCAACAGAACGGCCCTGCACCAGCACACGGGCGCAGCGACCAGGGTGCATGGCAGGATGGGTGCCCGGCTCGAAAGTCGCCTGCAGCGGTGCCAGCAGCGCCTCGACGTCACCCTTCACATCGAAGAAATCGATGGCCTGATCCTTGCGACCCCACTGCAATGCATCGTTGGGGCCGTAGGCCAGGCCGGCCACACGCATGGGCTGGTGAAAACCTTCAACCGTGGTGTCGGTGTTGCGCACGCCGGCGTCGCGCAAAAACACGCGGCCCAGTTCGAACACCCGTACACGCTCGGCCTTGCGGTCCAGGTTGAACTTCAAAACTTGTAGCAAAGAGCCCAGCAAAGTAGAGCGCATGACGCTCATCTGGCTTGCAATCGGGTTGAGCAGCTTGATGGGCTGGGCATTGGCGGCCAGCTCGTGCTCCCAGCGCTCTTCCACGAAGCTGAAGTTGATCGTCTCCTGGTATCCCAGACCCGCCAGCGAGCGGCGCACCGCAAACGGGCTGCGCGTGGCCTCGGCGGCCAATTTGGGCGTGATGGGCGCCAGTGGCGGCGTGGTGGGCAGGCGGTTGTAACCCACCATGCGGGCCACCTCTTCGATCAGGTCTTCCTCGATCGTGATGTCAAAACGGTAGGTGGGCGGAGTAACCGTGAGCAGGCCCTCGCCCTGCACCAGGGGCAGGCCCAGGCGCTGCAGTGCATCACAGCATTGCGCTTGCGTGAGTGGCATGCCGATGACCTTGGCTGCCCGCGCCACGCGCAGCGTGACGGGCTTGGAAGCCGGCAGGTTCACCACCTGGTCGTCGATGGGGCCGCACACCGTGTCGGGCGTGCCGCAGATGTCGATGACCAGCTGTGTGATGCGCTCGATATGCTCCACCGTGAGGCTCGGGTCCACGCCCCGTTCAAAGCGGTGACCCGCATCGGTCGAGAAGTTGAAGCGGCGCGAGCGCCCGGCCACCGCCTTGGGCCACCAGAAGGCGGCCTCGATGTAGATGTGCTTCGTTTCATCGGACACCGCCGTCGCATCGCCGCCCATGATGCCGGCCAGCGATTCGACCTGCTGGTCATCGGCAATCACCCCCACCTTGTCGTCCAAGGTGACGGAGCTGCCATTGAGCAGCTTAAGCTGCTCACCCGGCTTGCCCCAGCGTACATCCAGACCGCCGTGGATCTTGTCCAAGTCGAAAATGTGCGAGGGGCGTCCCAGCTCGAACATCACATAGTTCGAGATGTCCACCAGCGGCGACACGCCACGCTGGCCGCAGCGAGCCAGGCGATCCAGCATCCATTGCGGTGTGGCGGCGCGCGTGTTCACGTTGCGCACGATGCGGCCAGAAAAACGGCCGCACAGGTCAGGGGCGCTCACCTTCACGGGCAGCTGGTCGGCCAGTTGAGCTACCACCGCAGGAAACGACGGCTGCCGCAGCGGAACGCCCGTCAATGCAGACACTTCGCGGGCAATGCCATAGACACTCAGGCAATGCGCCAGATTGGGCGTGAGCTTGAGCGTGAACAGCGTGTCATCCAGGTTCAGGTGCTCGCGGATGTCCTGGCCCAGTGGGGCCGAGGCATCCAGCTCCAGCAGGCCGCCATGGTCTTCGGACAGCTTGAGCTCGCGCGCCGAACACAGCATGCCCTGGCTTTCCACACCGCGCAGCTTGCCCACCTTGATGAGAAAGGGCTTGCCATCGTCACCCGGCGGCAGCTCGGCTCCCACCAGCGCGCAAGGCACCTTGATGCCCACGCGGGCATTGGGTGCACCACACACGATGTTGAGCAGAACACCCTGCCCCACATCGACCTGGCACACGCGCAGGCGATCAGCGTCGGGGTGCTGCACAGCCTCCTTGATCTCGCCCACCACGATCTTGGTGAAAGGCGGCGCCACCGGGCGCAGCTCTTCCACTTCCAGACCGGCCATCGTCAGCGTTTCAGCCAGTTCGGCCGTCGTCAAAGGGGGATTGCAGAACTCGCGCAACCAGGATTCAGGAAATTGCATAGTCGGACACTCTTGTTCGGAAGGTGCGCAGCGCGGCCACCGGGCACACGCGCGGCGCGAAGTCGGCGGGCTTTACTGGAACTGCGACAGAAAACGGATGTCGCCGTCAAAGAACAGGCGCAGGTCGTTGACGCCATAGCGCAGCATGGTGAGGCGGTCAGGCCCCATGCCGAACGCAAAGCCGATGTACTTCTCGGGGTCAAGCCCCATGTTGCGCACCACGTTGGGGTGCACCTGGCCCGAGCCAGCCACTTCCAGCCAGCGACCCGCCAACGGGCCCGTCTGGAACTGGATGTCGATCTCGGCGCTGGGCTCGGTGAACGGGAAGAAGCTGGGGCGAAAGCGCAGCACGAGATCATCGCTTTCGAAGAACGTGCGGCAGAAATCCGTGAAGATGACCTTCAGGTCCTTGAAGCTCACGTTCTCGCCAATCCACAGGCCTTCGCACTGGTGGAACATGGGCGAATGCGTGGCGTCGCTGTCCACGCGGTAGGTGCGGCCCGGAGCGATCACGCGGATCTCGGGCATGGACTGGCCGGCATCGAGCGCGGCACGGTGCCTTTTCACATGCTGCACCGCATGGCGAATCTGCATGGGGCTGGTGTGCGTGCGCAGCAGGTTGGGGGCAGTGGCAGTGCCGCCCTCCACATAAAACGTGTCGTGCATGGAACGCGCGGGATGGTCCTCCGGCGTATTCAGTGCAGTGAAGTTGAACCAGTCGGTTTCGATCTCAGGGCCTTCGGCCACGTCAAAACCCATCGAGCCGAAGATGCCCTGGATGCGCTCGAGCGTGAGGGATACCGGATGCAGCCCCCCCTGCCCGCGCTGGCGGCCTGGCAGGCTCACGTCCAGCGCCTCGGCCTTGAGCTGCAGCTGCAGCTCGGCATCGGCCAGAGCCTGACGGCGCGCAGTCAGAGCCGCCTCGATGGCCTGCTTGGCCACGTTGATGGCTGCACCGCGGGATTTCTTTTCCTCGACGGAAAGCTGCGCCATGCCCTTCATGAGCTCGGTCACGCGACCCGACTTGCCCAGAAACTGCGCCTTGGCGTTTTCCAGATCAGCGGGAGTGGCGCTTTGGGCAAACAGTTGCGTCGCGCTTTCGACCAGGGAATCCAACTCGTTCATATCGACTCTTGAAAAT
>DAOPUP010000129.1:0-6744 GCA_035350655.1 Acidovorax sp.
GTGGGCGACCTGCTGAGCTACGCCAGTGAGCGACCGCTTGCGCCCGGCACGCTGGTACGCGTGCCCCTGGGCGCACGCGAGGTGCTGGGCGTGGTGTGGGATGCCGACGCGGCCACGGGCGAGCTGCCCGAAGGCGCCACCCTGCGCGCCATTGCCGGTGTGCTCGAGGGCGTGGCGCCGCTCGATCGGCCCTGGCGCCGCCTGGTGGCCTTTGCGGCGCGCTATTACCAGCGCGCGCTGGGCGAGGTGGCCTTGGCAGCCCTGCCCCCCCAGTTGCGCGACCTGCGCCCCGAGCAGCTGGCACGCCGCCTGCGCCGCCCGGCCAAGGCGGTGGGCGACACCTCAGACCGTATTGAAAACATCGCACTCACCGCAGAGCAAGAGAGCGCCAGGGCCCGCATTGCCTCTGAAAAGGGGCCCTTCCTGCTGTTTGGCAGCACCGGCAGCGGCAAGACCGAGGTGTACCTGCGCTGCGTGCAGGAGATGCTGGAGGCCGACCCTGCGGCCCAGGCGCTGGTGATGGTGCCCGAGATCAACCTCACGCCCCAGCTCGAAGAACGCTTCGTGGGCCGCTTTGCCCCGCGCTTTGGCCCCGGCGCCGTGGTGTCGCTGCACAGCGGCATGACCAACCCGCAGCGCCTCAAAAGCTGGCTGGCCGCGCACAGCGGCAGCGCGCGCATCGTGCTGGGCACGCGCATGGCGGTGTTTGCCAGCCTGCCGGGCCTGCAACTCATCGTGGTCGACGAGGAACATGACCCCAGCTACAAGCAGCAGGAAGGCGCCCGCTACTCGGCGCGCGACCTGGCCATCTGGCGCGGGCGCGAACAGGGCGCCAAGGTGCTGCTGGGCTCGGCCACGCCCTCGCTGGAGAGCTGGCACGCCAGCCGCCCGCCCACGCCCGAAGACCCCGAAGGCGGACGCTATGTGCGCCTGCACATGCCCAGCCGCATTGGCGCCGGCGCCCTGGCCCGCGTGCGCCGCGTGGACATGAACCAGCAGCCCCGGCGCACCGTGTTCAGCGCGCCGCTGCTGGCCGCCATCACCGAGCGCGTGGCGCGCGGCGAGCAGAGCATGGTCTTGCTGAACCGCCGCGGCTATGCCCCCGTGCTGCACTGCGTGGACTGCGGCTGGAAAAGCGACTGCCCGCACTGCAGCGCGCACCAGGTGTTCCACAAGACCGACCGCAGCCTGCGCTGCCACCACTGCGGCTTCGCCGTGCGCGTGCCCCACCACTGCCCCAGCTGCGGCAGCCCCGACATCCACCCCATGGGCCGGGGCACCGAACAGCTCGAAGAACAGCTGGGCGCCCTGCTGCGCAACGTGCAGCGCCCCGATGGCGAGCCCGCCCGCATCGCCCGCATCGACGCCGACACCACCCGCGCCAAGGGCGCACTGGAGGCGCAATTGGCCCAGGTGCATGCGGGCGAAGTGGATGTGCTGGTGGGCACGCAGATGATCGCCAAGGGCCATGACTTTCGCCGCATCACCCTGGTGGCCGCGGTGCAGCCCGACGGCGCCCTGTTCAGCAGCGACTTTCGCGCGCCCGAGCGGCTGTTTGCGCTGCTCATGCAGGCCGCCGGCCGCGCGGGCCGCGACGCCGCCTACATGGCCGCGCAGGGCCAGCCTTGCGAGATGTGGGTGCAGAGCTTTCACCCCCAGCACGCGGTGTACGAGGCGCTGCGCAAGCACGACTACGAAGCCTTTGCCGCCCAGCAATTGAAAGAGCGCGAAGAGGCCGCCATGCCGCCCTTCTCGTACCAGGCCCTGGTGCGGGCCGATGCACGCACGCAGGAGGTGGCGCAGGGCTTTCTGACCGCCGCCACGGCCGCCGCACATGCGGCCCAGTTGCCCGGACTGCCGGACGGCACCGTGATCCTGTTCCCGCCCGTGCCGCTCACCATCCAGCGCGTGGCCAATGTAGAGCGTGCGCAGATGCTGATGGAAAGCAGCAGCCGCGCCGCACTGCAACGCTTTCTGGCCGCGTGGCAACCGGTGCTGCAGGCCACGCGCAGCCAGCCCGACCAGAAAGGGCTGATTCGGTGGCTGGTGGATGTGGATCCGCTGGCGATATGAGTTGGCTTTATTGGGGGCTCCAGCACTTGCAGATCAGCGCTGTCAGTCATCACAAGCGAAGCAATCCGCTAGAAACGGGAATCTGATCCCGGTTTTTCCCCCAATTTTTTCAACCCGTGCCGGGGTGGCCTGCCAGCCGCGAAAAAAGGGGGATGAACTGCGGCTAATATTGTTCGAATATGAATCTCAATTCCATCCAGTACGTACGAGCAATAGCAGCATTATTGGTGGTCTTTTATCACGGCACTGTGTACGTCTCGCGCATGTTCGGAGACACCGCTCTTTTTGACACCTTTGGAGGTTATCCAGGATCTTTGGGCGTGGTCGCATTCTTTGTTATCTCCGGCTACCTGATGGCAGACATTTCCCCCAAATACAGCGCATCAACCTTCCTGACACACAGGGTCATTCGAATCTACCCCGCCTACTTGTTTTGCGTCATCCTCGCAGGCATCTATTTTGCGGTTCTTTGGCAGGCGTTACGGCCTGATGCTGGCTTTATTCCCAACTTTAAAAGCATGCTCTTGACCGGAGCTGATCCGCTGGCCCTACTGCGGCTCACACTCGTGCCTATCGTGTTCAACGATTACCCGCTGGGCATTGAGTGGACCCTGCTTTATGAGACCACTTTCTACGTCATCATTTTTGCAGTGTCCCTTGTTGGTGCCATCAAGTACCTTCTGCCGCTGGCCTTGGGGTGGCTTGCGTTGCTCATGGTGGTGACAATGTTCTATCCGCTCACACAGATTGGCTACACCAGCCCCTCCCTCCTCACGGTGCTCCTGTTCGGTATCAATTCAGCCTTCATCTTCGGAATCGTCGGGAGGCACATCCAGCACTGGGTAAGACCGTATCCGGCATTCCTCCTTGGAGTGCTCCTACTGGCGCCCATGGGCGCCTTTCCGCACCCTTACACCACCATCCAATTGTGTGCCGGTACGGCATCGCTGGTGCTGGGCCTCATCGCCCTTGATCGGGATGGCCGCCTTCCTGAAATGCCCCTGCTGAGGGCCTTGGGGGGCTGGAGCTATGCGCTGTACCTCATCCATGTCCCGGTGACTATCGGCCTCTTCAAGGTGATGGAGGCCCCCACAGCGGTCCTCATTGCAAGCGCTCTCGTCGGCTCGGTACTCGTCTCCTCCCTGCTGGGATGGCTCGACCTTACCGCCTATCAGTTTCTCAAGAGAGGCACGGACCGCCACAAGGTGATCCATAAAGTACTTGCGGGGTCCTTCGTGGCGATGTTCCTGGCTGCTGGGATCATTGGCCTGAGGTTACAGGGGTAAAGCTGCGTTGATTCGGTCCCGATTGCATTGGTACCCCCGTGCCTCATCTGCATGAAAGCGCTGCTCCGCACAACATGGCACGCGCGCGTTTGAGAGGTTTTGCCACACTGCTCTTCTAATGGTGGCTAAGCCTAAACCTATCATGAAACAAGCACAGCAAGGCATAAAAAAGTAGCACTCAGGTCAGCAGTGCCACCGCCCCCGAAAAGCTCAGAAACGCCAGCGCCGTGGACACCAGGATGATGCGCGCGATGCGGCCGTTGTGGGCGCCGAAGCGCTCGGCCAGCAGCGAGACATTGCTGGCGCTGGGCAGCGCGGCCAGCAACACCAGCACCGTGAGGGAAAACGGCGTGAGCGGCACACCGAGCGCGATGGCCGCCCGGCCCACCGCCCACACCAGCAGCGGGTGCAGCAGCAGCTTGGCCAGGGCGATGGGCACATAGTCGCGCACCAGCACGCGCTCGTGCTGGTTCATTTGCGAGCGCGCCAGCACGGCGCCGATGGTGAACAGCGCCACGGGCGAGGCCGCATCGGCCAGCATGGCCACGGTCTTGCCCACCGGGCCGGGCAAGGTGAACTGCAGCGCCGAGGCCAGCGCACCCAGCGCAATCGACCAGGGCATGGGGTTGGTGGCCATGCCCCTGAAGGCGCTCTTCAGCGCCACGCCCACACCGTGGGTGCCGGCGCCGTCCAGGCGCGACAGGGCAATGCACAGCGATGTGGTGATGACCATGTCCACCACGATGGTGACGATGACCGGACCGGCACTCTGCGCGCCCAGCAGGGCCACGAGCAGCGGAACGCCCATGAAGCCGGTGTTGGGGAAGGCCGCCACCAGCGCGCCAAAAGCAGCGTCGTTCCAGCCGATGTGCGCGCTGCGCGTGAGGGCCACCGTGACGCCCACCATGACCAGGGCGCACAACAGGTACACGCCGGCCACAGCCGGGTCGAGCAGCTGCCCGATGGGCGTGCTGGCGCCAAAGCGGTAGAGCATGCAGGGCAGCGCAAAGTACAGCACGAAGGCGTTGAGGCCGGGAATGGCGGGTTGCGGCAGCACGCCGCTGCGCGCGGCCAGGTAGCCGCAGAGCACGAGCGCGAAGAAAGGAAAGGTAACAACCAGGACAGACAGCACGGCGTGCATTCTCGCAGGGCGTGGCTATGCAGCCGCGGGTTCGCCATGTGAAATTTTTTGCCCCTCCCTGGGGCACTGCCGCGTGACCTGGCTCTGTATCATTGCGCGCTCCGCCGTTCCGCCCCCTTTTCTCGCTCCCCTCCCCCATGTCCGCAGGCCTCAACCTCGCCCAGCTCCAGGCTGTCCATTACACCGACGGTGCCTGCCTGGTGCTGGCGGGCGCCGGCTCGGGCAAGACGCGGGTGATCACGCACAAGATCGCGCACATGATCGAGCGCGGCATGGAGCCCCGGCGCATCGCCGCCATCACCTTCACCAACAAGGCCGCCGCCGAAATGCGCGAGCGGGCCAAGGGCCTGATCGGCCGCCGTGCCAAAGATGTGCTGGTGTGCACCTTCCACGCCCTGGGGGTGCGCATGGTGCGCGAAGACGGCGCCGTGCTGGGCCTCAAGCCCCAGTTCAGCATCATGGATGCCGACGACGTGGCCGGCATTTTGAAAGACGCAGCGGGCGGCACCACCGATCTGGCCACAGCGCGCCAGTGGCAGTGGACCATCAGCAAATGGAAAAACATGGGTCTGAGCTCCGAACAGGCGCTGGCCCAGGCAGCAGACGACAACGAGCGCAGCATTGCCGTGGTGATGGCGCGCTACGAAGAGCGCCTGGCGGCCTACCAGAGCGTGGATTTCGACGACCTGATCGGCATGCCCCTCAAGCTGCTGCGCGACTTTCCCGAGGTGCGCGCCAAATGGCAGGCTCTGCTGGCCCATGTGCTGGTCGATGAATACCAGGACACCAACGCCACGCAGTACGAGCTTTTGAAGCTGCTGGTGGGTGAGCGTGGCCATTTCACGGCCGTGGGCGACGATGACCAGTCCATCTACGGCTGGCGCGGCGCCACGCTCGACAACCTCAAGAAGCTGCCGCTCGACTACCCCGCGCTCAAGGTCATCAAGCTCGAGCAGAACTACCGCTCCACCAGTGCCATCCTGCGCGCGGCCAACAACGTGATCGGGCCCAACCCCAAGCTGTTTCCCAAGACGCTGTTCAGCGAGCTGGGCGAGGGCGAGCCGGTGCGTGTGGTCGATGCCGACACCGAAGAGCACGAGGCCGACCGCGCCGTGGCCCGCATCCAGAGCCTGCGCGCCGCCGCCAACCCGCCGCCGGACTGGAAAAGCTTTGCCATCCTGTACCGCGCCAACCACCAGGCCAAGCCGTTCGAGAAAGCGCTGCGCCGCGCCAACATCCCCTACAAGGTGTCGGGCGGCACGAGCTTTTTCGACCGCGCCGAGATCAAGGACCTGTGCGCCTGGTTTCGCCTGTGGATCAACAACGACGACGACCCGGCGTTTTTGCGCGCCATCGGCAGCCCCAAACGCGGCATCGGCCACACCACGCTGGCCGCGCTGGGCGCATTTGCCACCCAGCACAAGCAGAGCATGTTCGGTGCACTGTTCAACGGCATGCTGCCCGCAGCGGTGCCCAAGCGTGCGCTCGATGGCCTGCACGAGTTCGGCCGCTACATCAACGACCTGGAGCACCGCGCGCGACACACGCATGGCGCCGAAGATGCGCGCGCCTTCCTGGCCGACTGGCTCAAGGACATTGGCTACGAGCAGCACCTGTACGACGGCGAAGACAGCGAAAAGGTGGCCGCCGCCCGCTGGACCAATGTGCTGGAGTTCTGCGACTGGATGGCCCAGCGCGCGGGCGGCCAGATCGACGACACGGCAGGCGCCGTGGTGGCGCGGGAGACCAAGAGCCTGCTCGAGGTGTCGCAGACCATCGCGCTGCTGTCCACCATCTCCGAGCGCGAAAAAGAACAGGACATGGTGACGCTCTCGACCCTGCACGCCAGCAAGGGCCTGGAATGGCCGCATGTGATTCTGGTCGGTGTGACCGAGGGCATGCTGCCCTTCAAGCTCGACGACGACGAAGGCCGCCAGCTCAAGGTGGCCGACGACACCCTGCAGCGCCTGCAGGAAGAGCGCCGCCTCATGTATGTGGGCATCACCCGCGCCCAGCGCACCCTGGCCGTGAGCTGGACCAAGAAGCGCAAGAAGGGCCGCGAGATGGTGGCTGCCCGGCCCAGCCGCTTCATTGCCGAAATGGGCCTGGACAAAACCACCACGCGCGAAGACCCGCGCGAAAAGCTCAAGGCCCTGCGCGCCGAATTCGCCGCCAAGGCCCAGGCCGCCAGCGCCGCCCCCACGGCCTGACGCCAGCGCAGGAACCCGCCATGCATGCAACGAC
>DAOPUP010000130.1:0-6733 GCA_035350655.1 Acidovorax sp.
GCCTCAAGGCCCAGGTGGACCGCGGCGCGCGCATTGCCAGCCAGCCGCTGCTGATTCCCGCCACGTTTGCGGCTACCCCCGAAGAGGTCGCCACGGCCGAAGAGTCCACTGAGGTGCTGGCCACGCTGGGCCTGGAGGTGGTGCCCTTCTCGCCCAAGACCCTGGCCGTGCGCGCCGTGCCCACCACGCTGGCGCAGGGTGACGCGGTGGAACTGGCCCGCAGCGTGCTGGCCGAGCTGGCCGCGCACGACGCCAGCACCGTGGTGCAGCGAGCGCGCAATGAAATTCTGGGCACCATGGCCTGCCATGGCGCCGTGCGGGCCCACCGCAAACTCACCATCGACGAGATGAATGCCCTGCTGCGGCAGATGGAGACCACCGACCGGTCCGACCAGTGCAACCACGGCCGTCCCACCTGGCGGCAGCTGAACATGAAAGAGCTGGACGCCCTTTTTTTGCGGGGCCGGTGAACAGCGGCTTCAGCCTGCCTTCAGGTCCGTGCGGCACCATGCAAGCGCGACGTCTGCGCGTCCCGCGGCGCACTGGCCGCCCCACCCCAGGAGCCCCCCTTGCGCATTCTGCTGATTGAAGACGATGCCCCGCTGGCCGGCGCCTTGATGGCCTTCCTGAACGAACGCGGCTTTGTCTGCGAATGTGCCGACAGCCTGGCCAGCGCGCGCGCCCTGCTGCCCGCTGCGCACTGGGCCGCCGTGCTGCTCGACTGGCAACTGCCCGATGGCGAGGGCCTGACGCTGCTGCCCCACCTGCGCCGCACCCTGCCCGACAGCCCGGTGATTCTGCTCACCGCCCGCGACCAGATCACCGACCGCATCCGGGGGCTGGATGCCGGTGCCGACGACTATCTCGTCAAACCCTATGACCCCGATGAACTGCTGGCCCGCCTGCGCGCCGTGGAGCGCCGCCGCAGCGGTGCGGGCAGTGCGGTACTGCAACTGCCGGGGCTGTCGATTGACCTCGCACGCACGGTGGTGACGCTGGAAGGGCAAGCGGTGGAACTCACAGCCAAGGAGTGGGCCCTTCTGCGGGTGATGGCCGCGCGGCCCGACCGCATCCACAGCCGCGAGAGCCTGCAGGACGCGCTGTATGGCCTGGAGGCCGATGCCAGCAGCAACACGCTGGAGGTGTTCATCAGCAACCTGCGCCGCAAAATTGGCCGCGACCGCATCCAGACCCTGCGCGGACTGGGCTACAAACTCAACACCAGCGCATGACCAGCCCCCCCGCCACCAACCCCAGCCTTGCGGGTGCACTCACCCGCGCACTGCTGCCCTGGATCGCCATGCTCTGGGTGGCCACCAGCGCCGCAGTGGGCTGGTACATGCAGCACGAGTTGACCGAGCAGCTCGACGCCGGCCTGCTTGAAAGCGCCGAACGCCTGCTGGACCTGGCGGCGCACGACGCGCGCAACCACCAGCACCCGTCCGAGCGTGATGGCACGCTCTACCGGCTGGAGGTCCCCCACAGCAACATTAGCGGCGCGCTCCACGACGTGCTGCTGTACCAGGTGGTCAACGACCGCAACGAACTGCTGCTGCGCTCCTCCGATGCACCGCTCACGCCGCTGCCCCTGCCCTTGACCACCGGGTTTTCCAACACCGCATCGCTGCGCACCTACACGCTCGCCCACCCCAGCCTGCCCATGGTCATTCATGTGGGCGATTCGCTGAAGCACCGCAGCGCGACCCGCACCGAAACCCTCGTGAGACTGCTGGTGCCGCTGCTGGTGATCCTGCCCCTGCTGGGCCTGCTGATTCGCACCGTCACCCAGCGCGTGCTGGCGCCTGCCGGCAAACTGGCCGCCGAGCTGCAGCAGCGTGATGGCAACCACCTGGCCCCCCTGCCCGGCGCGGGCCTGCCCCGCGAACTGCAGACCATCGTGGACAGCGCCAACCACCTGCTGCACCGCCTGTCAGACGCCCTGGACACCGAGCGCGCCCTGGCCGCCAACGCGGCCCACGAACTGCGCACCCCCCTGGCTGCCGTGCGACTGAACCTGCAGACGGCCCTGGGGCATGTGCCCACAGGGGCGGCGCATACCGACATCCAGAGCGCATTGCAGTCGCTGGAACGCCTGAACCGCCGAAACGAGAAGCTGCTGCAACTCTCACGCGCCGAATCCGCCGCAGCACTGGCGCAAGATCGCATCAACCTGGGGCAAGTGGCCGCAGCCGTGGCGCAAGAGTTCTGGTCCGACGGGGCATTGCTGCAGCGCCTGCAGCTGGTGCTGCCCGAAAACGACGATGTGTGGGTGCGCGGCGATTTCGATGCCCTCGCCATCGCCCTGCGCAACCTGATTGAAAACGCGGTGCGCTACGCGCCCCACGGCCCCATCGTGCTCGAAGTGGCGCTGCCGGCCACCTGCAGCGTGCGCGACTGCGGGCCCGGCCTCGCCACGGGACAGATCGGACAGTTGCAAAGGCGCCATCAGCGCAACGGACACAAGGCCGATGCATTGCACCAGTCGGGTTATGGCCTCGGGCTGTCCATCGTGACCACCATCATGGAACGCCAGGGGGGGAGCTGCGTGCTGCAGTCTCCACCACCGGGGCACCCAACCGGCTTGCAGGCCAGCCTGCATCTGCGCCCCGACCGCTGAACACCGGCACAAGGCCTGATGGGGCCTTGTTTCTGAAGGCCAACCACGGAAAACCGCGCAGATGACCGCGCTGATTCATGCTGCCTTCAGGTATTTCGGCTATCGTCTTCCCAGACTCGCTGACCAGCGGAAAAAGGTTGATCTCCATGCCACAGCACCCCCGCGTGAATGCCCCCATCCCCCCCACTTTTCGCACGGCCCTGTGCGCGACGCTCGGGCTTGCCTTTGCATCGCTGGGCCTTGCAGCAGAGCCTGCCAAAACCTCCCCGGCCGCGGCCAGCCACCCGGCCATTGCCTGGACAGCGGCGCAAGTTCAGGCCGCGGGCGTGACCACGCAAACGGTGGGCAGCACCACAGCGGGTGCTGCCGCCGGCCTCGTGCTGCAAGGCACCGTGGAGCTGCCCCCGCAGGCCACAGAGCTGCTCAGCACCCCGGTTGCCGGGGTGGTGCAGCAGGTGCTGGTGGGTGCCGGCCAACGCGTCAAGGCCGGTGAACCCGTGGCGCGCCTGCTCAGCCCCGAACTGGTGGTGTGGCAGCGCGAGCTGCTGCAGGCCCAGGCGCAGGCCCGGCTGGCCGCGAGCAAGCTTGCACGCGATGAAAAGCTGCATGCCGAGGGCATCATCGCCGGGCTGCGCCTGCAAGACAGCCGCACCCAGAATGAGCTGGCCCAGCTGGCCCTGCGTGAGCGCCGCCAGACCCTGCAAATGGCCGGCGCGAGCACCACCAACGAAACCCTGCAACCCGGCCTGACGCTGCGCGCCAGCGCGGCAGGCACGGTGCTCGAAATCACCGCCACCCCAGGCCAGCGCCTGGACGCCGGGATGCCTGTGGCCAAAGTCGCGCGCGGCGGCCAATGGGCCATTGCCTTGCAGGCCACACCCGAGCAAGCACACAGTCTGCGCACCGGCGATCTGCTCGCGGTGCAGGGCTGCAAGACACCCGCACGCCTGACCGCCATCGTGCCGCAAGTGAGCGCAGGCAACCAGGCCGTTCAGTTGCGTGCGGACTTTACATCGGCGGAAGACTGCCTGCGCGTCAACCAGTTCGTGCAGATCACCGTCGCCGGGCGCCCTGGACAGGGCGCAGGCAGCCTGAGCGTGCCAGCCCAGGCCGTGGTGCGCCACCAAGGCCTGGCATATGTGTTCGTTCAGACACCCAAGGGCTTTGTGCCCACCGCTGTGGTGCTGGGCGCCGAGGGCACGGGCCAGACCCTGGTGCGCTCAGGCCTGAAGGCAGGCGATGCCATCGCCGTGCAGGGCCTGGCCGCGCTCAAGGGCGCCTGGCAGGGCATGGGCGGCGGAGCGCAATGATGCTGTCACGCCTGATTGCCTTCTCGCTCTCGCAGCGGCTGCTGATGGGCATACTGGCGCTGGCGCTGCTGGCAGCCGGTGCCATGGCCCTGCGCGACCTGCCGATTGACGCCTTTCCCGATGTATCGACCACCCAGGTCAAGATCATCCTCAAAGCCCCCGGCATGACTCCCGCCGAGGTCGAGGCACGCATCGTGGCCCCCATCGAGCAGGAACTGCTGGGCATACCCAGCCAGGTCATGCTGCGCTCGCAAAGCAAATACGCCATCGCCGACATCACGCTCGACTTCGCCGACGGCACCGATATCTACTGGGCCCGCCAGCAGGTGAGCGAACGCCTGTCGGGCGTGATGGGCGACCTGCCCGCAGGTCTGGCGGGTGGATTGGCACCCATCACCACGCCGCTGGGCGAAATGTTCATGTTCACGGTCGATGGCAATGCCAGCCTGGCCGAGCGGCGCAAGCTGCTCGATACCGTGATCCGCCCGCGCCTGCGCGGCATTCCGGGCGTGGCCGATGTGAACACCCTGGGCGGCGTGGTGCAGACGTTTGAGGTGGTACCCGATGTGGCGGCGCTGGCAGCGCGCCGGGTGTCGCTGCAGCAGCTGCAGGACGCCCTCAGCGCCAACAACCGTAACGACGGCGCAGGCCGCCTGTCCAGTGGCGAAGAATCCCTGCTGGTGCGCAGCGATGGCAGCATCCGCAGCCTGGACGATGTGCGCGCCATCGCCGTGCTGCAGCGCCACGGCGAGGCGGTGCGGGTGGCCGACGTGGCCACGGTACAGCTGGGCGCGCTGACCCGCTACGGCAGCGTCACCCACGACGGCAAAGGCGAAGCCGTCGAGGGCCTGGTGCTGGGCCTGCGCGGCGCCAACGCGCAAAAGCTGGTGCGCGACGTCAAGGCCAAAATCGCCGAACTGGAACCCACCCTGCCCAAGGGCGTGACGATCGTTCCGTTTTACGACCGGGGCAACCTGGTCGAACGCGCCGTCTCGACGGTGACCAAAGCCCTGGGCGAAGCGATTGTGCTGGTGCTGGTGTTGCTGCTGCTGTTTCTGGGCAACCTGCGTGCAGCGCTGGTGGTGGCCGTGATCCTGCCCCTGTCGGCATTGGCCACGTTCGTTCTGATGCAGCGGTGGGGGCTGTCGGCCAACCTGATGTCACTCGGTGGCCTGGCCATTGCGATTGGCATGCTGGTGGACGCCGCGGTGGTGGTGGTGGAAAACATCGAGGCGCGGCAGTCGGAATCTGGCATTTCGCGCCTGCACACCCTGTACCGTGCCACTCAGGAAGTGGCCACACCCGTCAGCGCCGGGGTGGTGGTGATCATGATCGTGTTTCTGCCCCTGCTCACCCTCCAGGGGCTGGAGGGCAAGCTGTTCAGCCCGGTGGCGCTGACCATTGTGTTTGCGCTGGGTGCCTCGCTGGTGCTGTCGCTCACCGTGATCCCGGTGCTGGCCTCGGTGGCCCTGCGTTCGGGCCACCACGGCGCGCCCTGGCTGGTGCGCAAGCTCGAAGCCGGCTACGCCCCTTTGCTGGACGCCGCCCTGCGCCACTCCCGCTGGGTGGTGCTGGCCTCACTGCTGGCGCTGGCGGGTGCGCTGGCGCTGTTTCCGTTCATCGGCAATTCCTTCATGCCGTCGCTCGATGAGGGCGACATCATCATGCAGGTGGAAAAGCTCCCGTCCATCCACCTGGAGCAGTCCACGGCCACCGACCTGGCCTTGCAGCGACGCATTCTGGAGGCGGTGCCCGAGGTCAAAAGCATTGTGGCCCGGGTGGGTTCGGACGAACTGGGCCTGGACCCCATGGGGCTCAATGAGACCGACAGCTTTCTGGTGCTGCAACCGCGCGAACAATGGCGCTTCAAGACCAAGGCCGAACTCATCGACGCCATCCGTCAGGCCGCCGAAGGCATTCCCGGCGTGAACCTGAGCTTCACCCAGCCCATTGAAATGCGCACCTCCGAAATGCTGTCGGGCGTGCGCGGCGATCTGGCGGTGAAGATTTTTGGCCCCAATGCCGACGAACTGGGTCGCCTGGCCGGTGAGATCGTGCAAACCCTGCAGGCCCTGCCGGGCAGCGAGGATGTGATCACGGCCCAGAACGGCGGCGTGCAGTACTACCGCATCGACATCGACCGCCAGGCGGCAGGCCGTCTGGGCATGACGGTCGAGCAGATCCAGAACGATCTGCGCGCTTTGGTGGAAGGGCAGAAAGTGGGCGTGGTGATGCAGGACGCACGCCGCGTGCCGCTGGTGGTGCGTGGCAGTGAAGACCTGCGCGTTTCGCCCCAGCAATTTGCGCGCTTGCGCATCCCCACGCCCGACGGTGAGGCGGTGGCACTGAGCCAGCTGGCCCGGCTGGAAGTGACCGATGGCCCGGTGAAGATCGAGCGCGAACAGTCGTCGCGCATGTCGGTGGTGCGCGCCAATGTGCGCGGGCGCGATCTGGTGGGCTTTGTGGCCGATGCGCAGGCCGCCGTGGCCCAGAAGGTGGCGCTGCCCGCGGGCTACAGCATCACCTGGGGTGGACAGTTTGAAAACCAGCAGCGCGCAGCCGCCCGCCTGGGCCTGGTGGTGCCGGTGGCACTGGCGCTGATTGTGGGCGTGCTGTTTGCCACCCTGGGCAGCCTGCGCCAGGCCATTTTGGTGTTTGCCAACATTCCGCTGGCCTTGGTGGGCGGCGTAGTGGCGCTGGCCTTGTCGGGCGAATACCTGTCGGTCCCCGCCTCGGTGGGCTTCATTGCGCTGATGGGCATCGCCGTGCTCAACGGGCTGGTGCTGGTGACCTGCTTCAACCAGCT
>DAOPUP010000131.1:0-6692 GCA_035350655.1 Acidovorax sp.
CCACCACCGCAAAGCCCCGGCCCTGCTCGCCCGCGCGGGCGGCTTCCACGGCGGCGTTGAGCGCCAGGATGTTGGTCTGAAAAGCAATCGAGTCGATCACGCCAATGATGTCGGAGATCTTCTGCGACGAGGCGTTGATGCCGTGCATGGTGTCCACCACCTGCGCCACCACTTCGCCGCCTTGCACGGCCACGGTGCTGGCACTGGCGGCCAACTGGCTCGCCTGTTGCGCGCGGTCGGCGTTCTGGTGCACCGTGGCGTTGAGTTGCTCCATCGAAGCGGCGGTTTCCTCCAGGGCGCTGGCCTGGCTCTCCGTGCGGGCCGACAGGTCCATATTGCCCTGGGCGATCTGCACGCTGGCGGTGGCCACGCTTTCCGAGTCATCGCGCACATTGCGCACCACGGCGGTGAGCTGCTGGCGCATTTGCAGCAAGGCCTCCAGCAGCTGGCCTACCTCGTTGCTGCCGTGGGTGATGGGGCCACCGCTCAGGTCGCCCTGCGCCACGGCACGGGACAGCTGCACGGCCTGTGTCAGCGGTCGCGTCATGGAGCGCACAAACACCAGGGCCAGTGCGGCGGAGAGCGACAGCGTGGTCAGCAATGCCACGGCCACCCACAGCAGGCTTTGCTGCAGGTCGGCCACGCGGTCTTTCAGGCTTTGGGCCAGGTGGCCTGCGGCCTGGGCGTTGAGTGCGTTGAGCGCTTCGATGGTGCGGGTGAAATGGTCGAAATAGTCCTTGGCCGGCAGCTGGAGCGTGGTGGCGTTGAGCACCTCGCCCTCCAGCAGTTGCAGCGACTGCGTGACCATGCCCTGCAGCTCCTGGGTCTTGCCCCCCAGCGCCTGCCGGAACTGCGGGTTGCGGTCCATGGCCCGGTCGAAACTGCGCAGGGTTTCCGCCTGCAGCTCGATCACGCGCTGGCGCAGCATGAGCAGCTGTCCCTTGTCCTGCAGGGGCAGTTCGCCGCGCCCCAGAAAACCCGAGCCTTGCGCCCGCAGCACGCCCAGCTTTTCACCCAGCATGGGCGCATGCACCAGCGAGGCCTGGATGAGGGCGTGGGTGTCGGGCGCAGCATCGGTCTGCAGGCCGTAGGCATGCAGCAAGCCCTCATTGATCAGCATGATGGTGGCAATCAGTTGCGTGTGCTGCGCCGTGCTCTGCGCGGTCTGCAGGCTGCGTGCCGCCACGGCCTGCTCCAGCGTCTTCCAGGTCTGCTCGGCCTGTGCCCATGCGCTGGCCTGGGCCGCGGGCACCTGGGCAGCAGCAAAGCTGGCTGCCACGTCGCCCATGGCCTTCTCCAGGGCTTCGCGGGCGGCGGGCCGGCGCGCCGCCAGCGCCGCGTCACCGCTCAGCATGCCGGCCGACAGGCCCCGGTGCACCTGCATCAGCTGCACCACCTTGTTCAGCACCAGTGCGGGCGCTGCGCCCACCGATTCATGGCGGGGCTGCCGCAATCGACTGCAGTGCGTTGCTCACGTAAAGGTAGGTGGGCAGGGCACTCATCATCAGCCCGATCGCCCCCAGGATCACGAATTTTTGCAGGAGGCTGAGTCGATGAAGAAGGGACATGGCTATAGAGCGCACCGATGCGCGGTTCGTGAAAACACAAAGGCCGAAGCGGGTTGTGCGGGCCACAGGCAGACGCTCAGCCCATGCCGGGCCGCGCAAGCTGTGTGTCATGTGAGGATGCTAACGCAAAGAGGCGTTGATTCTCCTGCGCGAATACCGGGGCCGGGCGGCTTCATGGAGGGGACGCAGGGCTGGTGAATAATGCTCCGATGCCTTTTTTTGTGGAGATCTTCCTGCATGCATTCCATCACTTTGCGTTTTCTGGCCGCTGGCGGCATGCCATCGGTCACCGACCGCATCCAGGGTGGGACGGTGTTGCTCTGGATGGACGAGGCCGGGCAGGCCTGCGCCAGCGCCTGGGCGCGTTGTGCCTGCGTGATGGTCTTCGTGGGCGGAGCAGGTTTTTTGCGGCCTGTGCGCACGGGGGATCTGGTGGAGGTGGAGGCTCATCTGGCCTACACCGGACTGAGCAGCATGAGCCTGGCCGTGGAAGTGCGTGCCAGCAGCCTTCAAGGGGGTGATATGGAGCCCGTGACCCATTGCGTGGCGGTGTACGCGGCCGTGGATGAAGACGGCCAGCCCCGTGCCGTGGACACCTGGACGCCCGAGACCCCTGGCGACATCGCGCTGGCCCAGCGCGTCAAGGTCCATATCGAGGCTGCGCGCGCGGCGCAGTGAACTGCGCATGCCGAACACGCCAGGGCCGATGCGGGCCCGCGATCTTCTGGCCGCGCTCGCGGTGGTGCTGCTCTGGGGCGTGAACTTCGTGGCCATGAAATGGGGCCTGCGCAGCTTTACGCCATTTCAGCTGGGTGCCTTGCGCTATTTGTGCGCTGCCCTGCCCCTGGTGCTGCTGGTGCGGGCGCCGCGCCTGCACTGGCGCTGGGTGCTGCTGTTTGGCGTGGTTCAGGGGGTGGGGCAGTTCGGCTTTTTGTTCGTGGCGCTGCAACTCGGGATGACGGCGGCCCTGGCCAGTGTGCTGCTGCAGACGCAGGTGTTTTTCACGGCGCTGTTTGGCTTTGTTGTGCTGCACGAGCGCCCGGGCCGGCCCTTGCTGCTGGGCCTGGCGCTGGCGGGGCTGGGCTTGCTGTGTTTTGCCATGAACTATCTGTCCCCCGGCGCTGCCGCAGGCGGCACCACGCTGGCCGGCCTGCTGCTGATGCTGTGCGCGGCGGCCTCCTGGGCCGCGTCCAACATCGTTTCACGGCTGGCGCAGCAAGCCTCGCCGGGCTACAGCCCCTTGTCGTTTGTGGTCTGGAGCAGCCTGGTGCCCGTGCTGCCCTTCACGCTGCTGTCGCTGTGGCGGGATCCCGATGCGGGCCGCTGGCTGGACCCCGGCGCCTGGGCCGCCGTGCCGCTGGTGGCCTGGCTGTCGGTGGCGTATCTGGGCTGGGCGGCCACGGTCCTGGGCTACGGGATGTGGACCAGCCTGCTCAAGCGCTATCCGGCCAACCGCGTGGCACCCTTCAGCCTGGGTGTGCCGGTGGTGGGCATGGCCGCGGGGATGGGGGTGCTGGGTGAGGTGGTCACCGCCTGGCAATGGGCGGGTGTGGCCTGCGTGGTGCTGGCCCTGGTGTGTGTGGTGCTGGGGCCGAGATGGGGCATCAAATAGGCCTGTAGTGCTTGTAATTGTTGCACTTGATGCTATTTTAAAAAGAGCATGCCGGCGCGCAGGCCGGGGGGCTGCGCGCCGGTGTCTCGGGCCTCAGAGGGGCCGGCGGCGTGCGTAGCGCACCACCGTGACGCCCGCCCGCGCCTGGCGCACGGAGGGCATGACCAGCACGCAGTCATCGTAGGGTGTGGTGACGGGTTCGCCATCGTTGTCGCCAACCACGGTGCCGGCCTGCGCGATCACTTCCAGCCCGGTGAAGGGCTCGGTGAAGCGAAAGCCGCTGCTTTTGGCCACCACGGGACCGGTGACTTCCAGCGCCCACTGGCGCGGTGCGTCGGGCAGTCGCCAGCCGGGCAGCGTGCGCGCCAGTTCTGCGGTGCTGACCACGCCCGCAGCTTCAAGAAAGCGCACGCACTGGTCTTGCGCCACGGCGCGGCTGGCGGGGTCGCCGTGGAAGCCGCATTCGATCAGCAGCGAGCGTGTGTCGCCGCCTTGCCCCGCACCATCGCCATCGGGCAGGCCAAAGCGCCCGTAGTCACGCATGCGCACGCCGTCTTTGTGCCCGGCATCGACCACGATGTGCTCTGGCGCGCGCATGGCGCGGGCCAGCTCCAGGTTGCGGGGCTGCATGCCGGTGAGCAGAAGGGGGGCCGAGGGCTCGTGCATGGAGTGGATGTCCAGCAGCCAGTCGGCGCGTGCGACGAAGGGCCGCAGGGCCGCAGCGCGGCGGCGCTCGTTGGTGTCAGCGGCGTTGATGCGTTCGTCCAGCCACTGGCGGTTGAGGTCTTCGTCGGTGAAGCGCGAGGCGTCGTGGTGGTTGGCGTCAAAACGGTCGAACGCATCGAGGTTGCAAAACGCCAGGGTGAGCTGGCCTTGCTGCGGGCGCAGCCCGGCTTCGAGCAGGCCCTTGAGGGCCCAGGCGCCGCACAGCTCATTGCCATGCACCAGGGCGCTGATCATGGCGTGGCGCCCGGGTCGGCCCGAGTCGAAGTGCCACACGCCTGGCGTGCCGGTGTTGCCGGCGCGCCAGGCACTGATGTCGGGCGCGGGCAAGGCGAAGGTCAGAGGGATGGGGTGGGGGTGCGCGGTGCTCATTCTTCGATCTTGGCAAATTCGACAACTTTTTTGTACTTGGCAATTTCCGTGGCAATGAACTTGTCGGTGTTCACATTGGGTGACGACACGGTGGAGCCGCTGGCTTCGAGCTTCTTGCGCAATTCGGGCGCCTGTAGCGATTCGTTCAGCGCTTTCTTGAGCTTGTCAAACACTGGCTGGGGCAGATGGGCGGGCGCCATGAGCGCGAACCACACGCCGATGTCCACGTTTTTGTATTGTGGTGTTTCGGCCAGCGCCGGAATGCCGGGCGTGGTGGCCGAGCGCTTGGCTTCGGTCGTGCCCAGAGCAATCACCTTGCCGCTCTTGATGTGCGGCAGGCCGCTGGAGAGCACGAACACACCATATTCCACGTTGTTGCCCATCAGGTCGTTGGTCAGCGGTGCCACGCCGCGGTACGGAATGTGCGTCATGAACAGCTTGCCCTGCTCCTTGACCATCTCGCCCGCCAGATGCAGCGAGGTGCCCACGCCCGAGCTGCCATAGCTGTACTTTCCGGGGTTCTTCGAGACCTTCTGGGTGAACTCGGCGAGGTTCTTCACGCCCGCGCCGGTGGATGCCACCAGCACCAGCGGTTGCGAGGCGATCAGGCCGACGGCAGTGAAGTCCTTGATGTCGTATTTGACGTTCTTGGTCACCAGCTTGTTGATGGCGATTTCATTGCTGGCGCCCACCAGCAGGGTGTAACCGTCGGGCGCGGCATTGGCCACTTTTTGCGCGCCAATCGCGCCACCCGCACCGCCAATGTTTTCAATCACCACCGGCACGCCCAGGCGGTGGCTGAGTTCGGTGGCCACCACGCGCCCGGTCAGGTCGGTGCTGCCGCCGGGCGGGTAGCCCACGACGATGGTGATGGGCTTGCTGGGGTATGCCGGCTCGGCGATGGCGGGGCCGGTGGCCAGTAGCGCCAGGCCACATGCCAGAGCGGCGCGGCGTGAGGAAAGGAAGGAGTGCATGGCGTGATTTCCTGAAGGTGGAGTCACCTCATTGTGAGAAATCACGCCGGCTTGGTTTGTGCCAATAAGGCACGAAGTGGTGCAAAGTCGGTTGCATTCAAAGCGCTGCACCAGACGAGAAGGCTGCCGTCAGCGCTGCATCACTGCATCCCATACGGCTTCGGCCAGCGGACCCAGGCGGCGCTTGGGACGATACAGGTGCACATCAAAGCGCACCTCCATCTGCGGGCCGCCCGCGCACGCCAGGCGCCCGCTTTTGCAATCGGCATGCACCATCGACCAGGGCAACCAGGCCACGCCAAGCCCTCTTTGCACATACTCGTAATGGGCGTCCGCCGAATCACATAACACCAGGCGCTGCAGACGGGGCGCCTCGGGATGGTGCGCCAGGTGGTCCTCCACCAGCCGGCCCAGGGCCAGCTGGGGAGCATAGGCCAGGTAGGGCACGGGCTGGGCTTGAGAAAAGCGGTGCAGCGGCAGTCCCTCGGGGGTGGCGCGGGAGACGGGAACCAGCCGGTCCGAGGCCAGCGTGATGTCGGTGAACTGCCGCGCATCCAGCGCAAATGCCAATGCGGGGTGGTGGTACACCAGCGAGAAGTCCGCTTCACCACGCTCTAGCAGGGTCACGGTGTCGGCCATGGCCCGCGTCAGGATGCGCATCTCGCCATCTTGCAAGACCGGCCGCAGATGCACCAGCCAGTCGGCCACCACCGTGCGCGCCAGGGTGCGGCCCGTGGCCAGCGTCACCGTGTTGCCATGCCGCCCCGCCAGTCTCTGCAGTTCTTCGTGCGATTGCGCCAGGTTGTGCGCCAGTTGGTTGGCCGTTTCCAAAAAGCTGGCCCCCGCCGTCGTCAGCGTGACGGGGCTGCCGCTGCGCTCCACCAGGGGCGTGCCCGCCCATTCTTCCAGGGCACGGATGCGGCGTCCGAACGCGGGGTGGGTGACGTTGCGCAACTCGGCCGCGCGCGTGAAGCTGCGCTCCTGCGCCAGTGTGATGAAATCTTCAAGCCACTTCAGTTGCATAGCCGGCCTGTCTGAGAAAGGGCTCTTTTCTCTGGCCAGCGGCAGGTGCCTGCCGATCAGCCCGCTGCCGCCTGCAACACAGCGCGGGTGCGCAGCGCTTCCTGGCGCGCGGCGGTGGCGAAATCGTCACCGCCCGAGGCATACAGAATGGCCCGCGACGAGTTCACGATGATGGGGCCGTCGGCGCGCAGACCGGCGCGCACGGTGGCCACTGCGTCGCCGCCCTGTGCGCCCACCCCGGGGATCAGCAAGGGCAGCGTGGGTGCGATGCTGCGCACGCGCTCGATTTCCTGGGGGTAGGTGGCGCCGACCACCAGGCCGAGCTGGCCGTTTTTGTTCCATGGGCCTTGCGCCAGGCGCGCCACATGCTCGTACACCAGGGGCTGGCCTTCGATGCTGGCCAGGCGCTGGTTCTGCAGG
>DAOPUP010000132.1:0-6688 GCA_035350655.1 Acidovorax sp.
TGATGCGGGCCACCCGCAGCGCGGGCTATGACGTGTTCATCGGCCCTGCACAGGTCGCGGCCTCTGCCCTGCAGCGGGGCTATGAACTGGTGGGAGCCACACAGAAATCCGAGCAATACCTGCTGGTCGGTGCACCGCGGGTGGCGGCTGTGACGGCCATGAAAGGCCAGCGTCTCTATCTGCCGCAGCAGGACTCGGTGTACACCTATATGGCGCGCGGCATGCTCAATGAAGCCGGCCTGTCGTTCCAGGACCTCAAGTCGGTGCAGCATGAGAAATACCCGCAGGCCGGACTGACCGCACTGTCCCTGGGCGTTGCGGACGCCACCGTGGTGCGCGCCGATGAGTGGGCAGAGTGGTCTGCAGGCCACCCGAATGCGGCACGCGTACTGGCCACCTCGCACCCCGTGCCGGGTGGCTTCACGATCGTGGTGCGCAAGGATCTGCCCGCCGAGACGCGCAACAAGCTGGGGCAGTGGTTCAGCGCGTCAACCGCCTCCACGGGACTCACGCCGGTCAGCCAGCGCCCCGATGCCCAGGAATACCGCCGTGTGGCCGAGTTGGGTCTGTTCACGCCCAACAGCCTGCCGGGCGTGAACCGCATTTCTGCCAAGGAGGCGCAGCAGCTTCAAACCCAGGGCGCCGTGGTGGTGGATACACGCACCGAAAAGGAATACAGGGCCAAGCGCATCCGCGGCGCGGTCTTTGCCGCTTATGTGGAGAAAAGCCTCAAGGATGTCGCCTTCAATGCGGCACAGGACGACTTTCAGGCGTTCGACAGACTTGCCAACCTCGACAAAGCCCGGCCCGTGATATTTGCCTGCAATGGCGCGGAGTGCTGGAAGTCCTACAAGGCCGCCAGGGTGGCTGCCACCAAGGGCTTCAAGTCGGTGTATTGGTTGCGCGGCGGACTGCCTGAATGGGATGCCAGCGGCCTGCCCACGGAAGGCGGCTGACGCCGCCGGCCTGCCGGGGCCACACCCTCAGTCGCTGACGAAGACCGTCAACACGCCCGTGTAGCCATACAGTTGGTGGCGCGCGATTTCTCCGCCGGCAAAAAAACCCACCAGCGGCACGTCGCCCAGTGCATGGCGCACGATCTGCAGTTCGGCGCTGGGCCCGCCAAAGTGCGGCCCACCCCGACCGGAGCAGCTCACATAGATTGCGCCCCGGATGAACCGGGCCGGTGGACTGGCAGCCGGCAGTCCCGCGCCGGCAGAAGCCGTGCGAAGCACCCCTTGCGCATCGCTGGCCAGAGGCTCCGGCTCCAGCTCCTCCGGTGAGAGTTCCTCACGAATTTCTGCGCAGATGCGCACCAGATCGGCACGGGCCGCCGCCACATTGCGTTGGCAAAACGCCAGGCGCATGCCGGGCTCCACGTGGTCGGCCAAGGCCACTCCACGGCGCGCAGCATCAAGACCCACGATGTGGCGCACGCGGGTGTCGGTACCAAAATGGCCGGTGCGCTGCAGCCCCTGCGCCGGTTCACCGGCATCGACCAAGCCCGCCAGAGTGGCACGCACCTTGCGCAGCGCCGGCTGAGGATCACCGTCCAGTGACACCTCGAGCGTGGAAAGCAGCACATCGAGCGCGGGCTCGCCATCGAGCTGCAGCACCACGTTCTCCTGCGCGGCGGTGACCTTGTGCCAGCGCCCCACCGGCTGGCATCCCTGGGTGACCCGCGACAGCAGCGCCACACCAGGCCCGAAGGCCACACCCGACAAGCCGCCATCAAACACCCCGCCGGCTGCGCCCTGGCCGGCGATATTGCCGTTGCCTGTCACGGCGAACTGCACATTGGCAGTGCGGCTGGCGCTCAGCCCCCCGAACAGGTAGCCCGTGGTGGTGCGCGCGGCCATTTCGCCCAGCAGCTCTGCCAAATCGGCCGTATGGCCATCGGCATGCACCAACGCGGTAGATGCCTCGAATCCGCTGGCCGAGTTGCGCGGCAGTGGGGCCACGCCCGAGAACACGCGGTACTGGTCGGCAGGTATGTCCAGCAGCATCACCGACAGCGCAGGCTCATCAAAATACTCGGCGTTGTGGGCTGCCACGCCCACGCCTACGGTGCCGCTCCAGTCGGTCACCTCGGGCAGTTCACCGCTCAGGTAATCGAAAAGTTCCTGTGCGTCGCTGGCGTAATGGTCCGTGATGTAGAGCAGGCCCAGCGTGGGGGCCGGCGCATATTCGGGCAGGGCCATCTGGGCCCGCAGCTGCGCCAGCACCAGGGCGGCGGCCATGCGCCATTGGGGATGGGTGGCATGGCCCGTGGGAAAGAGTTTCATGGTGTGACCTCACAGGCTGGGCGGACACCGGCGGCGGTGCCCGACCGGCCTCTCAGCCCGCCGGCTTGCGCGGCGCGCGGCGGGGCGTGGATTTTTTGGCTGCGGGCTTGGCGGCAGACTTGGCAGTCGCCGGGGCAGGCGCCTTCCTGGCGGCAGCCTTTTTGGCAGCGGGCGCCTTGGCCGCACCTGCACCGGCGGTGGTGCGACGGGCGCCCTGCACCGCCTGCATGCCCTTGGCGGCAAACTGGCTGGCCATGTCGGTGGCCGTTTTGATAGCCTCCGCAGCCATGTTCTTGGTGGTGTCGATGGCTGCCGTCTGCTGGGTGGCGTCTTTCAGGGCACTGGCCGCGATCTGCTGGAACTGGCTGGTGAGCGCCCCCCACCATTGCATGGGGTCCACCACACTGGGTTCAGGTGCCTTGCTGGCCTGGGCGTCATCGGCTGCGGGGCTCTGGGCGGATTGGGGGGGGGCTGCAGGCTCTGGCGCAGCGGCGGCGGGCGCAGGGGGCACTGGTGCCGTGGCAGTGGCCCGGCTGGCAAACGTGTCGGCCGCCTTGTGCATGCTGCTCATCACGCTGTCAGCCGCCTTGAGCTTGAAGGCATTGGCCACATCGCCCATGCTGAAGTTCATGCCCTTGAGCGTGGCCAGCGTCATCTTCTGCACTTCCAGCGCCTGGACGGTGGCCGTCAGGGCGCGCGAGTTCTGATCGAGCCAGAACTGCACGGCCTTGAGTTCATCGATGCGCTTTTCCAGCTCTTCGACGCTGATGGTGGGCGCCACCCAGTTCGACAGCTGGGGGATGCTGCTGGACGCGCCTTTGGCCAGGCTTTGCAGAAAGTCAAAGCCGGGGACGAATTTGCCGAAACCAAAGTGGGATGTGTCGCTCATGGCCGCTCCGCAAGAGGTGGGTCTGTGGTGGGATCACAGCTTACTCCAATGTGGCGACCGCGAAGGCGCTGCGGCGCAGCGCACCTCAGTGTTTGTGCCCATGCGCCATGCTGCCCGCAGGGGCACCACCGGGGGCTGCAGTGGCCACCGGAACCCGCAGGCTGAGCTGGCTTTCCACGCCCTTGGCATCCTGAAAAACCAGGGTGAGGGGCACCACGCTGTCCTTGGCCAGCGGGGCCTTCAGGTCCATCAGCATGACGTGGTAGCCACCGGGCCTGAGTTCCACGGCCTTGCCTGCAGGCAGGTCCAGCGCGGGCACGGCGCGCATCTTCATGATGTCGCCCTCCATCTTCATCTCGTGCACTTCAGTCACCCCTGCAACGGGCGACTCGGCGCGCACCAGGCGGGCGCCGTCCTGGGCCGTGAGGCGCATGAAGGCGCCGGTGGCTTTCTGGCCCTGCACGCTGGCGCGGGCCCAGGCGCCTTCGACCTTGACGGCAGCGGTTTGCGCCCAGGCAGGCGCGCTGGCCAGTGCGGCGACCAGTGTGGAAACAAGGGCGGCGGTGTGAAGCAGTTTGTTCATGGATGTCTTTCGGGTTTCAAGGGAAGGAAGAAAAAGCCCGTGGGCCTGATGGTCAATGGTGGTGGGCAGCCGCGCCACCGGCGGGCAGAATCTCCAGCGCCGCGGCGGGGAACTTCAGGTCTGAAGGCTTCTGGCCCGCCTTGGGCCGCTCGACCCAATCGTTGCGGCCTTCGGCACAGGTCTGGCGCACGGGCCAGTACAAGGTGCCCGCCTGCTCTGGCGCCTGGGCCACGAGCACGAATTCGTCGTAGTGGGCGCCCGGCAGCATGTCCTGCGGCGTTTTGGCCGTCCAGGTCACGCGCACCACGTCTTCGGTGATGCTGCGGCCGTGGCTGGTGGTGGGCTGGGCGAGCGTGTCGCGCTGCACCTCGAGCGTCCAACCCGGCTTGGGCATAGGGCGCGCGCCGCGCATGCCGGCCGGGATGTCCACTGCAATCTGCCGTGTAGGCGAGGCGCCGCAGCCATGGCCGACCTTGAAGCTGGCCTTGTAGCTGGCGCCCGCCGGAGCCACCTGGTATTCGAGCACCACATGGGCAGATGCAGGCACAAACAGGCCGGTAGTGCATGCAAGTAAAGCGGTAGCAGCTATATTTTTCATAGTGTTCAGAGGCATGGGGTGGGTCTGTCTCAAAGGCTTAGCTGCGCTCGTCCCTGTCGCTGCGCTGCGGGTAGGGATGCAAGTGCCAGCCCTGGCAGTGCTGGAGGCTGTCGATGCCCACGCCCTCGATGGTGGTGAAGCTCTGCGTGGGCAGCGAGATGGGCGGGCCCAAGGTAAGAGTGACCACACCGCGCTCTTTGATGGGAACGCTGTCAATGGCCTGGGCGGGCGCGGACATGGCCCAGGACAGGACCAGGTGAAAGGCACTGGCCACGGCCAGCGCCATGCGGCTCTTGCGCATGGGAACTCCTGAATTTCAAGCCAAATAGACCGCAGGCGCTCAAAAACAAGCGCATGCAGCTATTAAAAAAATAGCAAATTCAGGAGAATGCCGGGGGCCCGCGCGGCGGCAGCGGCGCAGCGGTGCGCGCAGCAATGTGCGCGGCGGGGATGGGGCGCAGGGCATGTGCCAGAGGGTGCACCACAGGCAGCGGGGCCTGCGACGCAGGGGGTGGCGCACCGGCATGGGCACACAAGGGGCAATCGAGCGTATGGCTGGAAAACTCCTGGGCGCCGTCGTCGGTCTTGACCACCACCTTGATGGCACCCGAGCCGGAGCAGATCAGCTCCATGGCCTGCGGGTGAACCAGGGGCGACGCCACCGCCACGCCGATGGCCAGCACAAACCACGCCAGCACAAGGCGGGCGAGCCAGCGAAGGTGGCGCAGGGTTGGCATGGTGGTCGGCATGAAGGCCTTGATTGTAGGCGGCCCATCCGCCAGGCCCGCAACCCGGGTCATCTGCGCGACGGCCCCTGCCCTGGCGCCCTTCTACGATACCCACTTTGTCCACAACAAAGGAGATCCCCCCATGCTGACACTCTGTGGCTTTTCGGCCAGCAACTACTACAACAAGGTCAAGCTCGCACTGCTCGAAAAAGGCCTGCCCTTCACCGAGGAACTGGCCTGGGTGGGCGAGACCGACCCCCGCGCAACGCCACTGGGCAAGGTGCCTTATCTGCGCACGCCCCAGGGCACGCTGTGCGAATCGGCCGTGATGGCCGACTACCTCGAAGCCGCCTATCCCCAGCACGCCTTGCTGCCCGCAGACCCTTTTGCCGCGGCCAAGGTGCGCGAGCTGATCACCTTTGTGGAACTGCATCTTGAACTGGTGGCGCGCAACCTGTACCCGCAGGCCTTCTTTGGCGGCACGGTCAGTGATGCTGCCCGCGAGAAGCTGGGCGCACAGCTGGAGAAGAACATCGCCGCCTTCGGCCAGCTGGCGCAATTCAGTCCCTTCGTGGCGGGCGACCAGTTCACCCTGGCCGACTGCTCGGCCATCGTGCACCTGCCGTTGGTGAGCGCGGCCACCAAAATCATTTACGGCCGCGACTATCTGGCCGGCCTGCCGGTGCGCGAGTACCTCACCCGCATGGGCGAACGGCCCCATGTGCAGCGCGTGAACGCCGACCGCAAGGCCAACACCGCCGAGATGCTGGCCCGCCAAACCGGGCGCTGAACCGGCAGCGCCCAGCCAGGCGGCAGACGGGTCCCGGGTGTTCCTCCCCATGGCGCGCCGCAGCGGCGGCGCCACCCCTTGATCTTGGTCAACGCATAGCCAGCCCCGCGGGCGCACCATGGGGGTGTTCAATCAGCTCCCCAAGGAAACATCGCATGGACACAACCCAAGCCGCCGCCCTGCGCCAGCCGCTGCTCGCACAGCGGTCTGCCTTGCTGGCGCAGCTGGCCGAGCAACGTGGCGGTGTCATCGGCCGGGCCGAGGCGGCCGCAGCGCATTTTGGCCAGCCCGAAGATCCGCCCGCCCAATTGGCCGCCGAGCGCGATTTGGTATTTGCGCTGGACGAGCGCGAAACAGCCCACCTGGCCGCCGTGGATGCCGCCCTGGACCGCATCGAGGCGGGCACCTATGGCGAGTGCACCGACTGCGGCACCGAAATCTCCGCAGCACGCCTGCATGCCACCCCCGAAGCTGCCCGCTGCGTGCACTGCCAGGAAAAGGCCGAGCAGCACCGCCGGGCGGCCTGAGCACCTCCTTCGTTTTATCCCTTGTTCACCAAAGAAAGCCTTCCCATGAGCACTTTTCACGCCGTTGTCTGGATGGACCATTCCGAAGCCCATGTGGTGATGTTCGACCGCGAACACGCCGAGGCACAGCGCATCAAATCCCGCAGCCACCACAAGCACCAGGGCAAGACAGAAGACCTCGGCCCGTTCTTCGCCGACATCGCCCAGGCGCTGTCGGGCACGCGCGAAGTGCTGCTGGCAGGCCCCGGCCTCGCGCGCAACCAGTTCCGCGACTGGTGCGCCAAGCAC
>DAOPUP010000133.1:0-6675 GCA_035350655.1 Acidovorax sp.
GTGCCAAAGGCCCGGCCCAGGCCCAGGGCCACGTCTTCGTTCAGGGTGGACGGCACGATGCCGCGGATGTCATAGGCCTTGAAGATGGCGGGGGTGGGGTGCACGGAAAAGTCTTTCGCAGCGTGGGGGATCAAACGTCGGCGCCATTGTAGGGGCGCACCCGCATCCGCCAACGCGCGCAGGCACAGGTCCGAAAACGGCCAGTGCGGCGGCACCGGCGGCGTACCATCTGGCCCATGACCGCGCCTGCCCTGCCCTTTGCCACACCCTTTGCCACGCCCGTCGATAGCGCGACCGACGACGGCTGCTACCGCGCCCTGCAGGCCCGCGATGCGCGCTTTGACGGGCGCTTTTTCACCGGCGTCACCTCCACCGGCATCTATTGCCGCCCGGTCTGCGCCGTGCGCACGCCCCGGCGCGAGAACTGCCGCTTCTTTGCCCTGGCCGCGCAGGCCGAGGCGGCCGGCTTCAGACCCTGCCTTCGCTGCCGGCCCGAGGTGGCACCGCAGGCGCTGTGCTGGTCGGTGCAGGACGCCAGCGCCATCCTGGTGCAGCAGGCCCTGCGGCTGCTCGATGCGCCCGAGGCCTGGAGCGCAGGCAACGCCGCCGGCGCGGGCCGCACGGCCGCGGTGGCGCGGCTGGCAGAGCGCCTGGGGGTGAGCGACCGGCACCTGCGCCGCATCTTCGAGGCGGCACTGGGGGTGTCGCCGCTGCAATACCTGCAGACCCGGCGGCTTTTAACGGCCAAGCAGCTGCTGACCGACACGCCCCTGCCCGTCACGCAGGTGGCCCTGGCCAGCGGTTTTGCCAGCGTGCGCCGTTTCAACGCCGCCTTTGCCCAGCACTATGGTCTGAACCCGACCGCGCTGCGCCACAGCGGCACGCAGCCTGCGGGCGTGCCAGCGGCCACGCTGCGGCTGGCCTACCGGCCGCCATTCGATGTGCCGGCCCTGCTGGCTTTTTTTGCCCGCCGCCAGTTCCACGGCGTGGAATGGGCGGGCGACGCAAGCACCCCGGTGCTGCGCCGCACGGTGCGCCTGCAAAGCCATGGCGCGGAGCATTGCGGCTGGCTGAGCGCGCGCTTTGACGCCGCCCGCCACCAGGTGCTGGTGCAGACCAGCGACAGCCTGTACCCCGTGCTGCCGCAGCTGATTCGCCGCGTGCGCGCACTGCTCGACCTGGACGCCTACCCAGCGGCCATCAATGCCTTGCTCCACCAGAGCTTCCCCGAGGGCGACGGCCTGCGCGTGCCCGGCGCTTTCGATGGTTTCGAGCTGGCCGTGCGTGCCGTGCTGGGGCAGCAGATCACCGTGGCGGCCGCGCGCACGCTGGGGCAGCGGCTGGTGGAGCGCTTTGGCGAGCCCATTGCCACGCCCTGGCCCGAACTCACGCGGCTATTCCCCGCGCCGGCCCGGCTGGCGCAGGCCACGGGCGAGGCGCTGGGGCAGCTGGGCATCGTGCGCCAGCGCCAGGCAGCCATCGTGGCCCTGGCGCAGGCGGTGGATGCAGGCCAGTTGCAGCTGCAGGCCGGCGCGGATGTGGCCGCCACCACGGCGGCGCTGTGCGCGCTGCCCGGCATTGGCGACTGGACGGCCCAGTACATCGCCATGCGGGTGCTGCGCTGGCCCGATGCGTTTCCGGCCGGCGATGTGGCCCTGCAAAAGGCCCTGGGCGTGCAGGCCCAGCCGCACCCGGCCCGCGCAGCCACCGAAGCCTCGCGGGCCTGGCAACCCTGGCGCAGCTACGCCGTGGTGCGCGCCTGGGCGGCGGGCAGCACGGCCATCCCTGGCAGTGCCACAGCGGCGCAAACGCTATTAGAACCATAGCTAACAGTGCTTGTTTCATAAGCACGTCAAGGCGTTTTCACCTAACATTCCACCGCCATGCAATTTCACCCCCACACCGTACAGACTCGCACCGCAACCCGCCTGGGCACCGTGCGGCTGACCGCTTCGCCGCTGGGCCTGGCCGGTCTGTGGTTTGACGGCCAGCGCCACCTGCCCGCGCAACTCGACGGACCCGCGGCCTGGCCGCAAGACGCGCAGCACCCGGTGCTCGTTGCCGCCATCGCACAACTGCAGCAATACCTGCGCGGCGAGCGCACCCGGTTCGAGCTGCCGCTCGACCTGACGGGCGGCACGCCGTTTCAACAGGCCGTGTGGCAGGCGCTGCTCTCCATCGGCTGCGGCCACACCACCAGTTACGCCGCGCTGGGCCAACAACTGGGCCGCCCAACCGCCGTGCGCGCCGTGGGGGCTGCCGTGGGGCGCAACCCGGTCAGCGTGGTGGTGCCCTGCCACCGGGTGCTGGGGCGTGACGGCAGCCTGACGGGCTACGCCGGCGGCCTGGAGCGCAAGGCGGCGCTGTTGGGGCTGGAAGGCGCCCTGCCCTGCGCGCCCAAGGCGCTTGCCCACGCCCCGACAAAGGCGGTTGCATGAGCACAGCCCCCGCCACCCAGCCCGTATCCGCGTGGATTGGCGAGTTTGTCGTGCTGGCGGCCCTGTGGGGTGCGTCGTTTCTTTTCATGCGCATGGGTGCGGCAGAGTTTGGTCCGCTGCCCACGGCCGGGCTGCGCGTGCTGCTGGCCACCGTGTTGCTGTGGCCCATCCTTCTGTACCAGGGCCAGTGGCCGCAACTGCGCCAGCACTGGAAACCGGCCCTGCTGTCGGGGCTGGTGAATTCGGCCATTCCATTCGCGCTGTATTCCTGGGCGGTGCTACACATCACCACGGGGCTGGCCTCCATCCTCAACGCCACGGTGCCGCTGTTTGGCGCACTGGTGGCGTGGGTGTGGCTCGGTGATCGCATCAACCGCCTGCGCGGGCTGGGGCTGGCGATAGGCTTTATGGGGGTGGCGCTGCTGGCCTGGCGTGCACCGGGGGGCGCGGGCATCCAGTCGAGCCCTGCGCCCTGGGCCATTGCAGCCTGCCTGGGGGCCACCACCTGCTATGCCATCGCAGCCAGCTACGCACGGCGCTACCTGGTGGGTGTGCCGCCCCTGGCCGCGGCCACAGGCAGCCAGTTGGGCGCAGCGCTTGGGCTGTGTGGGCCCATGCTGTGGTTCTGGCCCGCCGCCATGCCCGGGCCGCGCGCCTGGGCCGCCATCGTGGCCATTGCGGTGCTGTGCACCGGCATCGCTTACATCCTCTACTTTCGCCTCATTGCCCACGCCGGCCCCAGCCGTGCCCTGGCGGTGACTTTTCTGGCCCCGGTGTTTGCCCTGCTGTATGGCACGGTGTTCCTGCACGAGCCCATCACGCCGTGGATGATCGGCTGCGGGCTGGTCATTGTGTGCGGCACCATGCTGTCCACGGGACTGGTCGGGGCGCGTCGCGCCTCGCTTTAGCAAGCCTCTGCACGAACCACAGCGCCGCGTGCGCTGCGACCTCGGCCGTTCTGCGGTGGTGCCAATCCTCGCCAGCGCCGCTGGTTTCCACACACAGGGCTGCTGGCTTGCAGACGGGCAAGGCGGAAACCGGCCCCAATGCTCACAGCCACACCGTGCGAATCCAGTCCACCGTGCTGATGGGGTTGTTGGCGTTCGCTTGGGGTGGCACGGTATCGAGCGGGTAGGCCCTGGCAATCTCGTCCATGCGGTCGATTTTGTCCACCGCGTCCAGCGGTATCGTCTCGCGCGGGTCAAACACGATCTGCAGGCGGTGGTAGCGGTCGTCCAGCAATTGCTGCGCCTGGTAGTCCGAGATGCCGGCTACGCCATCCATCAGTACGTTGATGAGCGGCTGTGCCCACTGGGCATAGCCCCAGTCCAGGGTCTGGCCCTTGATGTAGGTGAGGCTCACGCCCGTGCCCAGCGACAGCAGCACGACCTCGTCCAGCGCGGCCCGCTCTGCGGCCTGGTTGCGGCGCGAGATGGCCTGCGCCAGCGCCACGATGCTGGGGTTGTTGGCGTACACACCGCCGTCGATATAGCCGTCGGCCGAGGGAAAGTAGGTGGGCGCCGAGCAGGTGTACAGCGCAATGCTGGCCACCAGTTGCTGGCCGTCGGAGTCGGCCCCCTGGAAGTTGTGAAAAATCTTGGGTTTCCAGGTGCGCCGGGCCGCCACGTCTTCGTTGTCGAGGTCAAAGGTGGGAATGGCCACCTTGCGGGTGAGATCCTGGAGTTGCAGCGTGCCGAACACTTTCTTGAGCTCTGCCTTGAGTCCTTTGGCCGAATAGTCGGCTCCGATGGTTTTGCCCAGGTCGCGCAGGTTGTCCCAGATGCTGTCGTCAAAGATGGCTCCGCCCCGCTGTTGGTAGAGATCGCAAATGGCTTCGGGCGTTTTGCCGCTGGCCAGGCCCAGCGCCAGGATGCCGCCCGTGGAAGTGCCGGCAAACAGGTCCACGGTGTCGAGCCAGCCGGCTATCGCCGGATGGGCGTTGAGCCGCGCCAGCAGCCGCGCCGTGATCAGGCCGCGCAGCCCGCCGCCGTCCAGGCTCAATATCCGGTACTTGGCCATAGGTCACCTCCCTTGCATCTTTGCCCTTCGACAGGGGACCACGACAGCGGCTGGGGGCCCCTGCAACGGCGCAGCGCACATGGTACGAAGCAAGGCCCCAGAAGGCAAAGAAATCAACCAGCATGTGACCAGCCCGACCTCGCTGCCGCGGTGCGCAACAGGCCCCCAACAGAAAAAACAGCGAAATAGCTCCTAGCCTCAATAAAACCTGTGGGTTCAGCTATTAATTACGTAGCTATCGCCACAGCGTCTGTATCCGCCATCAGCAGGGCCTGCTGGGCGGCCACCGCCTCGCGCAGAAAAACCCAGGTGGCCTGCATGCGCGCCACATGTTTGTTGTCGCCGGGCATGGACATCCAGAAGGTGCGCTGGAACCGCGCCACGCTGGGCAGCACCGCAACCAACGCCGGGTCTTGCGCCGCCACAAACGCCGGCAACACCGCCAGCCCCGCGCCCGCGCGCGCTGCCTCGTACTGCGCCAGGATGCTGGTGCTGCGCAGCGCAAAGTGCGCGGGGCGGTGCAGTTCATCCAGGATCTGCAGCTCTTTGCTGAACAGCAGGTCGTCCACATAGCTAATGAAGGTGTGGCCGCGCAGGTCGTCGGTGCTGTGGATGGGGGCATGGCGCTGCAGGTAGCTGCGCGTGCCATACAGCTGCAGCACATAGTCGGTGAGCTTGACCACCAGCACCGCGCCGCGTGCCGGGCGCTCGAGCGAAATCACGATGTCGGCCTCGCGCCGCGACAGGTGCACCAGGCGCGGCAGCGCCAGCAGGTCCACCACCAGCCCCGGGTGGTTGAGCGCAAACCGTGCCAGCTGCGGCGCCAGGATCAGGTTGCCAAAACCCTCGGTGCTGCCAATGCGCACCAGGCCGTGCAGGCCCTGGCGCACGCCGGGCGCGGCACTCTCCACGGCCAGAAAGGCGGCTTCCATGGCCTCGACCTGGGGCAGCAATGCGCGCCCCGCCTCGGTCAGCCGGTGGCCGCCCGCCTCGCGCGCGAACAGGGCCGAGCCCACCTGTTTCTCCAGCCCCTGGATGCGCCGCGCCACCGTGGTGTGGTCCACCGCCAGGCGCCGCGCCGCGCCCACCAGCGTGCCGGCGCGGGCCAGTTCCAGAAAATATCGCAGGTTGTCCCAATCCATGGCGTGGCCTCTTGTGGTGCAGTGCGCAAAGGTGTGCATTTTTGCAAACCCCGTGCGCATCATTGTCTATTGTCTTCACAATTTCGCACAGATACCATGGCGATGTTTCGGGCTGCAGGCCCGCGCTTCGGCAACACATCACCTTCCAGGAGACCCACCTATGAACGCCCCCACCCAAGTCGCCGCACTGGCCCCCACCGTCAAGCTGCTGATTGGCGGCCAGTTCGTCGAATCCAAGACCACCGAATGGCGCGACGTGGTGAACCCCGCCACGCAAGAGGTGCTGGCCCGCGTGCCCTTTGCCACCGACGAAGAAATCGAAGCCGCCGTGGCCGCCGCCAAGGAAGCCTTCAAAACCTGGAAGAAAACCGCCATTGGCGCCCGCGCCCGCATCTTCCTCAAATACCAGCAGCTCATCCGTGAAAACATGGGCGAACTGGCCGCCCTGCTGACGGCCGAGCAAGGCAAGACCCTGCCCGACGCCGAAGGCGATGTGTTCCGCGGCCTCGAAGTGGTCGAGCACGCGGCCAGCATCGGCAACCTGCAGCTCGGCGAGCTGGCCAACAACGTGGCCGGCGGTGTGGACACCTACACCCTGCTGCAGCCGCTGGGCGTGTGCGCGGGCATCACGCCGTTCAACTTTCCGGCCATGATTCCGCTGTGGATGTTCCCCATGGCCATTGCCACGGGCAACACCTTCGTGCTCAAGCCCTCCGAGCAAGACCCCATGGTGACCATGCGCCTGGTGGAGCTGGCGCTCGAAGCCGGCATTCCACCCGGCGTGCTCAACGTGATCCACGGCGGCGAGCGCGCCGTCAACGCCATCTGCGACCACAAGGACATCAAGGCCGTGTCGTTCGTAGGCTCCACCAAGGTGGGCACCCATGTGTACAACCGCGCCACCCTGGCCGGCAAGCGTGCCCAATGCATGATGGGCGCCAAGAACCACGCCATCGTGCTGCCTGACGCCAACAAGGAGCAGACCCTCAACGCGATTGCCGGTGCCTCGTTCGGCGCAGCGGGCCAGCGCTGCATGGCCCTGCCCGTGGTGGTGCTGGTGGGCGAAGCGCAAAAGT
>DAOPUP010000134.1:0-6667 GCA_035350655.1 Acidovorax sp.
GCTGGGTGTTGGGCACGTCTTTCAGGCTGCCGCCGAAGGTGCCGATGGCGGTGCGTGCGGTGCTGACGACGAAGACGTCACGGTGGGTCATGGGAAAGGCTCCGGAAAGAAAGAAAAAGGTTCAACGGCCCTGGAAGGTGGCGGGGCGCTTGGCGTGAAAGGCCTCTATGCCTTCGGGCAGGTCGGCGCTGCGCGCGCAGGCCATGAAGGCCTTGGTCTCGGCGGCGAGCTGCGTGGGCAGGTCGTGGTCGAATGCGTTGCGCATCAGGCGGCGCATGTGGCCGTAGGCCAGGGTGGGGCCGCTGGCCAGGCGCTGCGCGAACTGCTGCACGGCGGTCTCGAGTTCGGCGGCGGACACGACGCGGTTGACCAGGCCCAGGCCCTGCGCCTCGGTGGCTGTGTAGGTATCGCCGAGCATCGCAATTTCGAGCGCGCGGCGCAGGCCTACGAGGCGCGGCAGCGCCCAGGACGCGCCCACGTCGCAGCTCGTGCCGAGGTTGATGTAGGCGAGGTTCAGGCGCGTGCCCTCGGCGGCGAGCACGAAGTCGGCCTGCAGCATGAGCGAGAGGCCGGCGCCCGCCGCCACGCCATGCACCTGGGCGATGACGGGGGCGTTGAGTTGCGCCAGCAGCGCCACCGCCTCGTTGAGCGGTGTGAGCAAATCTTGGGCGCCCTGCACGGGGTCGGCGCGCAGCGTGGCCAGATCGCCCCCGGCCATGAAGCCCTTGCCCGCGCCGCACAGCACCACGCAGCGCACGCTGTCGTCCTGGGCAATGGCGCGCACGGCGGCCAGCAAGGCGGTGGCCATGGGCACGTCGATGGCGTTGAGCGCGCCGGGGCGGTTGAAGCGCAGCGTGGCGATGGCGCCCGCGCGCTCCAGCAGCAGGACAGGGGATGTGGTGGCGGTCATTGATGCTCCTGAAACAAGAGCTGCAAGTGCTTTATGGATAAGCACGAGAGCCCAAAAATGCTTGAATTTCAGCGGTACAGCGCCTCGATCTCGGCGGCGTAGGTCTTGTAGATGCTCGAGCGCCGCACTTTCATGGTGGCGGTGACTTCGCCGTCGTCGTGGTCCAGCTCCTTGGTGAGCAGGTGGAACTTGCGGATCTGCGCCACCTGCGCCAGCTTGGCGTTGCCGGCGCCGATCTCGGTGTCGATGAGTTCGCGCACGCTTGGCGTTTCCACCAGCGAGCGGAAATGCGTGAACGGGATGCGCTGCGCCTCGGCCCATTTGCCCACGGTCTCGTAGTCGATCATGATCAGCGCGCCGACGAACTTGCGTCCCTCGGCCACGATGACGCATTCCTTGATGTAGGGGCTGGCCTTCATGGTGTTTTCGATCTCGGACGGCGTGAGGTTCTTGCCGCCGGCGGTGATCATGATGTCCTTCAAGCGGTCCACGATCTTGATCTGGCCGTCTTGCAGGCGCACCACGTCGCCCGTGTGCAGCCAGCCGTTCACGATGCTCTGTGCCGTGGCCTCAGGGTTCTTGTAGTAGCCCGCGAACACCATGTCGCCCTTGATCTGGAACTCGCCGCCCATGGCGTCGTCGCCGCTTTGGGCAATGCGCCACTCCACGCCCTGCGTGGGCACGCCCACGGTGCCCACCACCACATGGTCGAGCTGGTGGCCGGTGACCATGCCGGTCGATTCGGTCAGGCCATAGACCTCGACCAGTGGCACGCCGAGCACGCGAAAGAACCGCACCACATCGGGCGCAATGGGCGCGGCGCCCGTCAGCGCCACTTTTGCTGCGCGCAGACCGATGAAGTTCTGCAGCGCGCGGAACACCAGCCAGTAGCTGGCGGCGAAGGTGATGCGCTCGCCCAGGCTCCAGTGCGCGCGCGGTTTTTCGGCCAGTGGCAGGCAGGCGGCGTAGGCCTTGTGGAACAGCGCGCGGCGCAGGCCGCCCGTTTCTTGCAGCTTGATGCTGATGGCAGCGTGCATCTTCTCCCAGATGCGCGGCACGCCCAGGAACATGGTGGGCGCCACCTCGCGCAGGTCTTCCTGCACGGTGCGGATGGATTCGCCAAAGTGGACCTGCGAGCCGATATACACCGGCACGAAGGTGGTGAGCATCTGCTCGGCCACATGGCACAGCGGCAGATACGACAGGTGGCTGGTTTCCTGCGAGAGCCGGAGCCGGTCCACGATGCCGGGCACCACGCCGCGGATGTTGCGGTAGGACACCATCGCGCCCTTGGGTTTGCCGGTCGACCCCGAGGTGTAGATCATGAGCCCGATGTCGTCGAGCGTCTGCTGCGCCAGCGCTGCATCCACCTCCTGCAGCTTGCCGCTGTGCGCGCCGAGCTGCTCCACCTCGGCAAAGGGGATGATGAGGCCGCGCACCCCGGGTGCGAAGCTGCGCAGGCCCTTGGTTTCCATGACCACGATCTTTTTCAGGCGCGGCAGTTCGGGCAAGGCTTCGAGCACCTTGTCGGTTTGCTCCTGGTCTTCGCAGACGATGATCTCGATGTCGGCATGGCCCACCACATAGGCCACTTCCGAAGCGGGGCTGGTGGGGTACACGCCCACGGTGACGGCGCCCACCAGGCCCGCGCCCATCTGCGTGATCACCCATTCGATGCGGTTCTCGGCAATCACGCCCACATGGCCGCCATGGGGCAGGCCCAGCGCGCGCAGGCCCAGGCCGAAGTGGCAGGCGCGATCAAAGTACTGCGCCCAGGTGAAGGGCTTCCAGATGCCGAAGTCCTTTTGCCGGATGGCGACGCGCTGCGCATCTGTGCGCGCGCGTTCGCGCAGCATCTGGGGCAGGGTGAGTTCGGGGAGGGCTTGCATGTTCATTACGACAGCCAGCGTTTGCGGCGCTTGTAGTGCTTGATGTCTTTAAAGCTCTTGGCTTCGCCGCCGCCGCCCATGCCGAGGTAGAACTCGCGCACGTCGGGGTCGCTCGCCAGGCGCTCGGCCGTACCGTCGATGACGATCTTGCCGTTTTCCATGATGTAGCCGCGGTGCGCCACGGCCAGCGCCACGGTGGCGTTCTGCTCCACCAGCAGCATGGAGGTAGCTCGCTCGGTGTTGATGCGCGCGATGATGGTGAAGATGTCTTCGACCAGCTTCGGACTCAGGCCGAGCGAGGGCTCGTCGAGCAGGATGAGCTGTGGCTGGGCGATGAGCGCGCGGCCGATGGCCAGCATCTGCTGTTCGCCGCCCGACAGATACCCGGCCAGGCCCCTGCGGCGCTCGTGCAGACGCGGGAAGTAGCTGTAGACGAGGTCGAAGTCGGGCTTGGCCGGGCCGGGCGTCAGGTGCTTGCGGCCGGTGAGCGCGTAGGTGGCGGCAACCAGGTTTTCCTCGACCGTGAGGTCTTCAAAAACCCGGCGCCCTTCCATCACATGCGAGAGGCCGTTGCGCACCAGCTGCTGCGGCGCCAGCGCCGCCGTGCTCTGGCCGTTGAAAAGGATGCTGCCGCTCTCGAGCGCGCCATCCTCCAGCGCGAGCAGGCCCGACACCGCCTTGAGCGTGGTGCTCTTGCCCGCGCCGTTGCTGCCCAGCAGCGCCACGATCTGGCCGCGTGGAACGGCCAGCGACAGACCGCGCAGGGCCTGTACCACTTTGTTGTAGATGACCTCGATGTTGTTGATTTCGAGGACGTGGTCCGTGGCTTTCTGGGTCATGGCAAAAGCAATATCAGAGCTTGATCCAGTCGGAGGCGGCGACCATCTTCTGGGCCTTCATGTCCGCGCGGTACACGCGGCCCACGGGGATGGAATTGCCGCTGATGGTGATCGGCACGCCGATCAGGCCGCCGGTGTCGAAGTCCTTGAGCGTGTTCAGCGCGGCCTTGAGGTTGGCGCCCGTGAGCAGCTTGCCCGCATCCAGGCAGCGCCTGGCCGATTCAAGGAACAGCATGGCGGCCAGGAAGCCCTGGATGTAGGCTGTGCTCTGGTACTCGGGCCGCATGGCGCGGATCTTTTCCAGCATGGGCGCTTTCTCGGTGTCGTAGTAGTAGCGAAAGGGCATCACGCCCATGAAGCCATCGCCGTCCGGGCCCATCTTCATGACGGTGGAGCTGTCCATGGTCCAGAAGGTGCCCATCCACTTGCTGGTCATGCCCTGCTGCTTGCCCTGGGTGATGAACTCGGGGATGGGGGCCAGGATGTAGCCGTGGAAGATGGTGTAGTCGGGCGCGGCGCGGCGCAGCTTGATGACCTCGCCCGAGACGTCCACGCTGCCGGCGGGCGTCATGATCTTGACGGGCACCGACAGGCCCAGCTTCTTGGCTTCGGCCTCGCTTTTCTCGATGGGGTCGCGGCCGAATTCGGAGTCGGAATAGACGAAGGCGACCTTGGCGCCGGGTTTTTCCTTGGCGATGTGTTTGAGCAGGATGCTGAACATCTCGGTGTAGTCGGGGCCCACCAGGAACTGGTGGGGGTACTTCTTGGGGTCGTTCAGTTCGGATGCGAACGAGGCGCCGGCCATCAAAATGCTGCCGTTGCGGTCGAGCTCGGGGTTGATGGTCTTGGCGAAGCCCGTGGAGTCGCCGTAGTAGACGTTGACCTTGTTCTGGCTCGTGATCTTCTTGAATGCGGCCACGGACACATCGACCTTGTAGCCCGTGTCTTCGGGCACGTACTTGACCTTGCGGCCCTTGATGCCGCCGCCTTCGTTGATGATCTTCACGTAGTCCTGGATGCCGGCGTTGATGCCCACGCCCGCGAAGGCAAAAACGCCCGTCATGGGAATGGAGCCACCGATCACGATGTCCTCGCTGCTCTGCGCGAGCACGGACAACGGGTGCGTCAGCGCGGCGGCGCCTGCAGCGGCCGCGCCTAGCATGAGGCTGCGGCGTTTCGTGGAAATGCGTTGCTGTTCCATGGGTGTCTCCTTGGGTTGTCGTGGTTGGCGTGAGGCGGTGGCCGCAAGATCTCAGTTGCGCATGGGCCACAGGTGGAAGAAGCGGCGAACGCGCCGCCACATTTCTGCGAGCCCCAGCGGCTCGAACACCAGAAAGCTGATGATCAGCGCGCCAAAAATGACCAGGCGCACGGGCGAGAGAAAAACCGTGAGGTCGCTGCCGCCGGGCAACAGGTCCACGGCCAGCTTGAGCAACTCGGGCACCATGGTCATGAACACGGCGCCCAGGATGCCGCCGAGGATGGAGCCCATGCCGCCGACGATGATGGCGGCGAGGAAGAAGATGGACATCTGCAGCGGAAAGCTCTCGGGCGTGACCACGCGAAAGAAGTAGGCCCACAGCCCACCGGCCACGCCGGCGTAGAACGATGACAGGCCGAACGAGAGCAGCTTGTAGCGCAGCAGCGGAATGCCCAGTACCTCGGCCGAAATGTCGCGGTCGCGGATGGCGATGAAGGCCCGGCCGATGCGTGTGCGAAACAAGTTGGCCGCGCCCAGCAGCATCAACACCGTGACGGGCACGATGAGCCAGTAGAGGCGGAACGAGGTATCGAGCTGCAGGCCGAACAGGCTGGCGGGCGGCACGCTCAGGCCGCCGGTGCCGCCCGTGAATTTCAGGTTGGCAAACAGGAAATGGGCGATAAACGAGGCCGCGATGGTGGCAATGGCCAGGTACAGGCCCTTGACGCGCAGCGAGGGCACGCCCACGACGATGCCGCCGAGCATGGCAACAAAGCCGCCGGCCAGCAGGTTCAGCAGGAAAGGCGTGCCCAGCTTGGCCTGCAGGATGGCCACGGTATAGGCGCCCAGGCCCATGAAGGCCGCCTGTCCCAGGCTCACCAGCCCGGTATAGCCCGTGAGGATGTTCAGCCCCGTGGCGCTGGCCACATGGATGCTGACCAGGCAGGCGAGATAGAGCCAGTAGTCGCTGGCCATGAAGGGGAACAGCACCAGCAGCGCGGCGGCCACGACCAGCCACGCCTTTTGCGTGCGCGAGTCGAACAGCGCCGCGTCGGCGATGTAGGTTTCCTTGAGGGTTCCGATGCGCATCAGGCCTCCCGCCGGGCCGCCCCAAGGCAGGCCTGGGCCCCCTTGGGGGGCAGTGAATACACGCAGTGATGAACGTGGGGGTGCATGGCTCTAGAGTCTCTCTATCTCGTGGGTGCCGAACAGGCCGTAGGGGCGGACCATGAGGATGCCGACCAGTACGATGAAGGTAGCGAGCAGCTTGTATTCGCCGCCCAGGTAGGCGCCTGCCAGGGCTTCGACCAGGCCGATGATGAGGCCGCCCACCAGCGCGCCGAGCACGCTGTCGAGCCCGCCGACGATCACCACCACCAGCACCGACAGGCCGAACACGCCCATGCTCGACGAGATGCCGCCAATCGAGCCGACGATGATCCCGGAGATGGCGGCGAGCATGGCCGAGGCCACCCAGGACAGCGAGAACACACGCGGCACGTTGATGCCCACCGCATACGCGGCCGCCTGGTCGCTGGCCGTGGCACGCAGCGCCACACCGCCGCGCCAGAAGCGGAACACCAGCAACACAGCGGCGATGAACACCACCGCGATCACGGCGCCCCAGAACACCTTGGGCGCGAGAAAAGCATCGCCCACCATGATGGGCTGCGTGGGCATGAAATCGGGCAGGCGGCGCTGGTCGGCGCTCCAGATCATTTCGACCAGGCCCACGAGCACCGAACCCAGGCCCACGGTGACCATGAACGCCGATATGGGCGGCTCGCCCAGCAGCGGGCGGATCATGGTGCGCTCGATCACCGCGCCC
>DAOPUP010000135.1:0-6605 GCA_035350655.1 Acidovorax sp.
CGCCTTTGTGGCGCTGGTGTTCTGGCGCGCGCCGCCCTGGGCGGTGGTGCTGGCCTGCGGTGGCGCGGGCGCCTTATGGGCCGCTGGGCTGTGATTTTTAAGCCAAAATGGCCGCTAGTGCTTTATTGATAAGCGCCACCAGCTATCAAAACAGTAGTTCCGGTACCCGTAGGGTGGCGGGCTGTACCTTTCGCTTTCAGCGCACCGCGCCCGCTACACCGTGAACTCTCCCGTCTTTGCGTCCCTGATTCCGGTCATTTTGTTCATTGCGCTGGGCTTTTTTGTGGGGCGGCGCGGCTGGATCCGGGCCACCTCGGTCAAGGACCTGTCCAACCTTGTGTTCATGGTGCTGACGCCTGCGCTGCTGTTTCGCACCATGAGCACGGTGCGGGTGCAAGACCTCGACTTTGGCCCCGTGGCTGTGTATTTCGCCGCCGCCGGGCTGATCTTTGCCGCCACGCTGGTGGTGCAGGGTTTCAGCAGCCTGGCGGCAGCGCGGGGGTTGGCCAACACCTTTGGCAACACCATCATGATCGGCGTGCCGCTGGTCGGACTGGTGTTTGGCCAGGCGGGACTGGTCACGCTGTTCACGCTGATTTCGGTGCATTCCCTGATTTTGCTGACCGCCGCCACGGTGGTGTTCGAGCTGGCGCAGGCGCGCGAGCGCGCCCGCTCGGGCGAAGGGCCGCAGCATTCGATGCTGCGCACGGTGCTGCAGGCCATCGGCAGTGGCATCGTGCACCCGGTGCCGCTGCCCATCATTGTGGGGCTGCTGTTCGCGCAGACCGGCCTGGTAGTGCCCGAGGTGATTGGCAAGCCGTTGCAGCTGCTGGGGCAGGCACTGGGGCCCCTGGCCCTGTTGCTGGTGGGGGTGACGCTGGCCTTCAGCACCGTGGGCACGCATTTCAAGGCCGCGCTGCGCATTGCGCTGGTCAAGAACATCGTGCACCCATTGCTGCTGGGCGCACTGGGCTGGGCGCTGGGCTTGTCGGGGCTGCCGCTGGCCGTGATGGTGGCCACTGCGGCGCTGCCGGTGGGCGCCAATGTGTTCCTGTTCGCCCAGCGCTACGGGGTGGCGCAGGACGAGGTCACCGCCAGCATTGCCGTGTCCACAGCGCTGGCGCTGGTGACGGTGCCGGTGGTGCTGTTGCTGGTCGCCTCTTAGTTTCGCTCAGGGCGCCAGGCGCTCGCGCACCCAGGCGCCGCCTTCCTGGCGGTAGCGCAGGCGGTCGTGCAAGCGGCTTTTGCGGCCTTGCCAGAACTCCCACTGGTCGGGTTTGAGGCGGTAGCCGCCCCAGTGCGGCGGGCGCGGCGGCTGGAGCAAGAACTGCGCGCCGTATTTGGCGGCATTGGCCACCAGCACGCTGCGGCTGGAAATGACCTGGCTTTGGGGGCTGGCCCAGGCGCCGATGCGCGAATCGAGCGGGCGGCTGGCAAAGTATGCGTCGCTTTCGGCATCGCTCACTTTTTCGACAAGACCTTCGATGCGCACCACGCGTTCGAGCTCCACCCAGTGAAACTGCAGGGCCACGTAGGGGTTGCCGGCGATTTGCCGGCCCTTGCGGCTGTCGTAGTTGGTGAACCAGACGATGCCGCCCTCGTCATAGCCCTTGATGAGCACCACACGGGTGCTGGGGCGCAGGTCGCTGCCCACGGTGGCCACGGTCATGGCGTTGGGTTCGGGCACTTCCGACGCAACGGCTTCTTTGAGCCACTGGTCGAATTGTTGCAGGGGGGCAGCGTGCGAGGCGTCTTCGTTGAGTTCGGCGCGCTCGTAGCTCTTGCGCAGGTCAGCGATGGAGATGGTCATGGGCTCGATTGTGCATCCCCCCGTTCTGGGGGGACGCATTTTGGTGGGGCGGTCTGTTCTGCCTGCCAGCGCCCTTTGCATGCCATCGAAATCCTGCAAGGTTGCCGGGGTGATGGTTGGCGCTGCGGGCCAATAACGCAGATTGTTATTTGGGCGCGATCACCGCGCAGGCCAGGCGTGGGCCTGCATTGCCGGTCGGCTGGGTTTTGTAGTCGTCGGGATCGCGGTGCACGATCAGGCCTTTGCCGACGATGTCGTTGGCACCGCTGCCCACGCGGATGGTACGCGACTCAAATTGAAAGCTGGCCACGCCGTTGGCATCGGCCTTGAGGCTGGGCAGGTCGCCCGTGTGGTGTTCGCCTGCGCCATGGCTGCCATGCGGTTTGCCACCCGGGTTGAAGTGGCCACCGGTGCTCATGCCGTCGCCGCTGGAGCAATCGCCTTTTTCATGGACGTGAAAACCGTGCTCGGCGCCCGGCTTGAGGCCACGGATGCTGCCCGATACCTTCACCAGTTCACCCGACTGCACAAAAGTCACCGTGCCGGCGGCGGTATTGCCGCGCGTGGGCTCCAGTTGGGCTGTGGCGCTGGGGCCTGAGGTGTAGGCGGCGCAGCCCGCCAGGGTGAGCGCGGCGAGGGACGACAGGACAAAAGCAAAACGGATTTTCATGAGCCAAACTCCTTGGAAGTTGAGAGAGCGCGGTATTGAACCCAGCGCCGAGCGGCGGTCGCTGCATCGGCGACATGCCGCATGGGGCGGCACTGTGCACTATGCCTGTTTTTGGGCCAGCCCAATCAAGCGGCCCAGGGCCTGGTCGTGAATGCCATGTCTGCGCAGCGCCTCGTAGGTGGTCTCGGCATAGTCGCGCGTGGTGCCAAAGCGCCCGCTGGCCTGCGCAAAAATGCGGCAGTACTCATGATCCGGCAGCACCCCCGTGTGATGGGGGCTTTGGCGCGACAGCGTGAAAGCCAGGGCACGCACGGGGCCGTGCAAGGTCTGGCAGGTGAGCCAACGCGGGTCATACACCGCGGTCACCATTTCGCGCTGCCACAGGTTAATCATGACCTGCCGGGCCTGTGCCTTGTCCACCCGAAACACCATGCCTCGGCAGCTGCCGCCCGAGAGCATGCCCAACACGAGGCCCGGACATTCTGGCGTGCCCCGGTTGACGCGGCTCCACATCTTGAGGGCGCGGTGCCAGCCATGCACCTTGGCGGGGCGGCGCTCGGCGTAGTCAAAGTCAGGCCGCCAGATCAGCGAGCCGTAGCCAAACACCCACAGGTCTTCGTGGCCGCCCCAGTCCAGCAGGGCGCGCTCCAGCATCGGGGCCGGATTACGCAGGGGCGCGGGCAGATTCATCATGCGTTCACTCTACAATCAGCAGCTTTATTTCAACACGCCATGCGCACCGCCTTGCGGGTTGCGCGCCATTGGCGCCACCATTTTTACGAGGATCTCCCATGTCTGACGACGACAGCCAAGAACGTTTTGCCCTCGGTTTCCTGATTGCGCTGATCACGCTGCTGATTTCCGTGGTTCTGGGCACTGTGGTGGTTAAGCATGTGGCCGGCTCGGCAACCCCCAAGCCAGCTGCAACCGCTGTGGCAGGCAATGCGCCCGCCGCACCAGCCGCTGATGCAGTGGCGAACGACGGCGCCAGCGTGCGCGTGGAAAACGGCGTGGTGAAGTTTTACTTTGCCAGCGCCAAGGCCGATCTGGCGGCCGGCGCCAACGAAGCCCTGGCCGATGTGGTCAAGGGTGTGGCCGAAGGCAAGAAGGCCGTGGTGTCGGGTTTTCATGACGCAACGGGCGACGCCGCCCTGAATGCCGAGCTGGCCAAGCAACGTGCTTTTGCCGTGCGCGATGCCTTGAAGGCGCTGGGCGTGGCAGAAGACAAGATCGAACTGAAGAAGCCCGAAGAAACCACCGCCACCGGCAACAACGACGAAGCGCGCCGTGTCGAGGTGGCTTTGAGCGCGCAGTGAGCCTCGCAATCGCCCTGAACTGGCACCTACAAAAAACCCGGCATTGCCGGTTTTTTTTGTAGGTTAAATATGCTTTTTGTGCTTGTTTTTAAAGCACTAGCAGCTATTGAATTAGTAGTAATTTCTCAGCGCAAACCTGCACCGCCGTTGCCCTCTGCGCGCTGGATCAGCTCGATCTTGTAGCCATCTGGGTCCGTCACAAACGCAATCACCGTGGTGCCTCCTTTGACGGGACCTGCCTCGCGCGTCACTTTGCCGCCGGCGGCTTTGATCTTTTCGCAGGCGGCATAGGCATCGGGCACGCCCAACGCAATGTGGCCATAGGCCGTTCCCATCTCGTAGCTTTCCACGCCCCAGTTGTAGGTCAGCTCGATCTCGGCTTGGCCGGGGTTGCCGCCATCAAAGCCCAGAAAGGCTAGCGAGTATTTGTACTCAGGGTTCTCGGACTGGCGCAGCAGTTGCATGCCCAGCACCTGGGTGTAGAAATCAATCGAGCGTTGAAGGTTGCCAACGCGCAGCATGGTGTGGAGAAATTTCATGCCTTCGATTGTGCAGGCAAGTGCCCAGCACGTCAGCACAGCGTGGCGTGGTGACCTGGTCGTGCAGGGTCATAAATCAGCCGCCGTGCACGGTGTCTATAAAGTTATGGCAAGCCAGTTTGAGGCTTTTATTAATTAGATACGATGTATATTATGTTAAATAAAAAAGCGGGATTGAGATCCGCTTGGCAAGGCGACGGTGTCCCCGTACAGCAGGTGCGTGCCACTAAGCTGCATCAGCGGCTACCGTGAAGACGGCCCGACTGGCCGCAGAGCGCTCCAGTTCGCGCGCAATGTTGTCGCATACCAATTCGCACAGCGCGTACACCGATTCGTCCGCAAAACGGTAGTACACGCTGGTTCCGCGTCCCTCGCGTGCGACCAGGCCATGTTTGGTCATGAGCGAGAGATGGCGCGATACATTGGCAGCCGTGTAGCCACACATTTGCGCAAGATCACCCACGTTGCGCTCTCCGTCTCGCAGGATGTTCAGAATGCGCAGGCGCGTGGGTTCGGCCAGAACCTGAAAGTAGCTCGCAACCGATTCCAGCGCTTCGGACGGCATGTTTTTCATACATTACTCCTGGCCTGATCGGCGAGAAAAACCAGCGTGTTGAGCAAGATCAGGCGAGCCTCCATCATACAATAATTGACTAATTAGCTATTTAGTTAAATAATAAAAATATGGATACAACCCTATCGCGGGGATGGAGAACCGGATGTTGAAGTTTCGTCTCACCACTGCTGCGTTTGTGTACACCTCGCTGGCCCTGTCTGGCGCATGGGCCACAGAAGGCGCGCCACTGAAAATTCATGAGGTAGGTGCCAGGGATGCGGCCCCGCAATCCAGCGTGGATGGCGTGGTGGAGGCCATACGTGACACCACCCTCTCGGCCCAGGTGCAGGGGGCCATCGTTGCGCTCCATGTGCGAGTGGGCGAAAAAGTTCAGACGGGGCAGGATCTTGTGCGTATCGATGCACGGGCGGCGTCGCAGAACGCTGCTGCTAGCGCAGCCCAGGTCGATGCTGCCCGCGCCAACATGCAGGTGGCCAGCAAAGAGTTTGAGCGCCAGAAACAACTCTACCAGAAGCAGTACATCAGCCAGGCAGCCCTCGACCGTGCACAGGCGCAGTTGCAGGCAAGCCAAGCCCAGGTGCAGGCGTTGCAGGCGCAAGCAAGCGCCGCCATGACGCAATCGGGCTTTTATGTGGTGAAGGCCCCCTATGCGGGGGTGGTCAGCGAGGTTCCTGTGGCGTTGGGCGATATGGCGCTGCCGGGTCGCCCGCTGGTGCGGCTGTATGACCCGTCCGCCTTGCGCGTGACGGCGATGGTGCCGCAGGCGGCTGCTGCTGCATTGATCGGTAGCCAGCATCTGCAAGCCGAAATTCCCGGACTGACTGCGTCGCGTATCGCCGTCCGTCCCGGCCAGATCCAGCTGTTGCCCACGGTGGATGCCGCCACGCACACGGCGCAACTGCGTGTTGCACTGGCCCCGGACCTGAACGGCGCGACACCGGGCATGTTTGCCCGGCTGTGGTTGCCCGCAGCGGGCGAGCAGCATGTGCAGCTTCCTGCGATGGCCGTGGTGCGCCGTGCAGAAATGACCGGGGTGTATGTGCTCGATGCCCAAGGCCGGCCCTTGTTGCGCCAGGTGCGCCTGGGCCGGCGCAGCGGTGAACAGGTCGAAGTGCTGAGTGGCCTGCGGCAAGGCGACAAGGTGGCCATCGACCCCCAGGCTGCAGCCAAGGTGCGCTGAGATGGCCGACATGAACAACAACCCCACACCGCAGGCTCTGGGCATCTCTGGCCGCATTGCGGCCTTGTTCCAGAGCGCGCAGATCACACCCCTGCTGGCACTGGTGGCGTTTTTGCTGGGCGTGTTTGCCGTGCTGGTGACGCCACGCGAAGAAGAGCCGCAGATCAATGTCACCATGGCCAACGTGCTGATTCCGTTCCCCGGCGCTTCGGTGGCCGATGTGGAGCAGATGGTGGCCACCCCGGCCGAACAGGTGCTGTCGCAGATGGCAGGCACCGAACATGTGATGTCGGTTTCCCGTCCCGGCATGGCCGTGCTCACCGTGCAGTTCAAGGTCGGCGTGGCCCGAACCGAAGCCCTGGTGCGGCTGCATGACACCTTGCGTACCCACACCGACTGGCTGCCGCGCGACCTGGGGGTGATGGAGCCCATCATCAAACCCAAGGGCATTGACGATGTGCCCATCGTCACGCTCACACTTTTCAGCAAGGATGCCGACGCTGGCGCCTTTGC
>DAOPUP010000136.1:0-6579 GCA_035350655.1 Acidovorax sp.
TCCGCGGGCCCTGGCTGCACACCATCCTGTTCGAGATTCCGGTGCTGGCCATCGTCAACGAGGTGTACTTTCGCAACACGCAGAAGGTGCCCGATTTCCCCGAGGGGCGCCGGCGCCTGGATGCCAAGATCGCGCTGCTGCAGGCCGAGGGCCTGGCCGACCTCAAGATCGCTGACTACGGCACGCGCCGGCGCTTTAGCCGGGCCTGGCATGAAGAGTTGCTGCGCGTGCTGTGCGCGCGCCTGGGCACGGGCGACCGCCGCCCGGGGGCGCCGCCCGGCCCCGGCCAGTTTGCGGGCACCAGCAATGTGCTCTATGCCATGAAGCTCGGTGTGACGCCGCTCGGAACCATGGCGCACGAATACCTGCAGGCCTGCCAGGCGCTGGGCCCGCGCCTGCGCGACAGCCAGGTGTTCGGCTTTGAGAGCTGGGCCAAGGAGTACCGGGGCGACCTGGGCATTGCGCTGTCGGATGTGTACGGCATGAGCGCCTTCCTGCGCGACTTCGACCTGTATTTCTGCAAGCTGTTCGATGGCGCGCGCCATGACAGCGGCGACCCGTTTGCCTGGGGCGAGCGCCTGCTCGAGCATTACCGCAAGAACCGCGTGGACCCGCGCACCAAGACGCTGATTTTCAGCGATGCCCTCACGGTGCCGCGCACCATCGAGCTGTACCAGCAGTTTCGCGGGCGCTGCCAGCTGGCATTCGGCATTGGCACCAACCTCACCAACGACCTGGGTTGCGAGCCGCTGCAGGTGGTCATCAAGATGACGCGCTGCAACGACCAGCCCGTGGCCAAGCTGTCTGACACGCCCGGCAAGGGCATGTGCGATGACGAGAAATACCTGGCCTACCTGCGCCAGGTGTTCGAGATTCCGTCGGTGCCCTGACCCCGCCGCCGACGCGGGCCACGCAGTGCGCGTGGCGCAGGCCAACCCCACCCCATCCAACCCTCGACAAGAAGGAGACAGACCCATGACGACTTCCCGCTGGCTGACCGCAGCCGCCCTGTGTGCGCTGCCCGGCCTGGCCTGCGCTGCCGACATCGACGGCAGCCGCATCTCGATGCTGTGGGGCGTGCCATTTGCCGGCATTCTGCTGTCGATTGCCCTCGTGCCCTTGCTGGCGCCCATCTTCTGGCACCACCATTTCGGCAAGGTGGCGGCGGCCTGGGGGCTGGCATTTTTGCTGCCGTTTGCCGTGGCCTTCGGCCCCGCCGTGGCGGGCGCCAGCTTCGTGCATGCGCTGCTGGCCGAATACATCCCCTTCGTCGTTTTGCTCACGGCGCTGTTTGCGGTGTCGGGCGGCATCTACATCCGGGGCAACCTGCATGGCAGCCCGGGCCTCAATACGTCCATTTTGGCCATTGGCGCTGTGCTGGCCAGTTTCATGGGCACCACGGGGGCCTCCATGCTGCTGATACGCCCGCTGATCCGCGCCAACGACAACCGCAAGCATGTGGCCCATGTGGTGGTTTTCTTCATCTTCATCGTGTCGAATGCGGGCGGCTCGCTCACGCCGCTGGGTGATCCGCCGCTGTTCCTGGGTTTTTTGAAGGGCGTGGATTTTTTCTGGACGATGGCCCACATCTTCCCGGAAACGCTGTTTCTGGTGGGCGTGCTGCTGGCGCTGTTCTACGCGCTCGACAGCTGGTATTACCGCCGCAACGACGAGGTGACACCGCAGGACCCGACCCCCGACAGCCGCGACACCCGCGCCATCGGCTTTGATGGCAAGGTCAACTTTGCTCTGCTGGGCGTGGTGGTTGCGCTGGTGCTGCTCAGTGGCTTCTGGAAATCGCCGGTCGTGTTCACCATCGCGGGCACCGAGGTGGGGTTGCCCGGCATCGTGCGCGATGTGGGCCTGGTCATCGTCACGCTGGCCTCGCTCTGGCTCACGCCCAGCAAGGTCCACGCCGACAACCAGTTCGGCTGGGGCCCCATGCAGGAAGTGGCCAAGCTGTTTGCGGGCATTTTCCTGACCATCATTCCCGTGATCGCCATGCTCAAGGCGGGCGTCAACGGGCCGTTTGGCGCCATCGTCGCCGCTGTGACGCGGCCCGACGGATCGCCCGACCCGGCCATGTATTTCTGGGCCACCGGGGCGCTGTCCTCGTTTCTGGACAACGCACCCACCTACCTGGTGTTCTTCAATACCGCCGGGGGCGAGCCCGCCGTGCTCATGACCACGCTGGCGCCCACGCTGGCGGCCATTTCGGCGGGCGCCGTATTCATGGGGGCCAACACCTACATCGGCAATGCGCCCAACCTGATGGTCAAGGCCATTGCCGAAGACCGTGGCGTGAAGATGCCCAGCTTCTTTGGCTACATGCTGTGGTCGGGGGGCATCTTGGTGCCGCTGTTCATCGTGATGACTTTCATCTGGTTCCGTTGACAGGAGTTTTGAGCACTATGAGCAAACCCCGCATTCTGGTCTCCCGTGCGATCTTCCCCGACATCGTGGACCGCCTGCGCACCCATTTCGATGTGGAAGACAACCCCGACGACGTGATCTGGACGCCCGCCGAGCTGGCCGCACGCCTGGCCGACAAGGACGGCGTCTTCACCACGGGCAGCCAGCGCATCGACGCCGCGCTGATTGCCGCGGCGCCGCGCCTGAAAATCGTGGCCAACATGGCCGTGGGCTACAACAACTTCGATGTGGACGCCATGACCGCCGCGGGCGTGCAGGGCACCAACACGCCCGATGTGCTGACCGAAACCACGGCCGACTTTGGCTTTGCGCTGCTCATGGCCACGGCCCGGCGCATCACCGAAAGCGAGCATTACCTGCGCGCCGGAAAGTGGACCACCTGGCGCTACGACATGTTCGCCGGCAGCGACATCCACGGCAGCACGCTGGGCATCATCGGCATGGGCCGCATCGGCCAGGGCATTGCCAAGCGTGGCGCGCACGGCTTTGGCATGAACGTGGTCTACCACAACCGCTCGCGCCTGGCGCCCGCGCTCGAGGCCGAATGCAAGGCCCGCTATGTCGAGAAAGACGAGCTGCTGCGCACGGCCGACCATGTGGTGCTGGTGCTGCCCTACACCCCCGCATCGCACCACACCATCGGCGCGGCCGAGCTGGCGCTGATGCAGCCCACGGCCACGCTCGTCAACATTGCGCGCGGCGGCATTGTGGATGACGCCGCCCTGGCCCAGGCGCTGCGCGAGCGGCGCATTGCGGCGGCGGGCCTGGATGTGTTCGAGGGCGAGCCCAGCGTGCACCCCGACCTGCTCACCGTGCCCAACGTGGTGCTCACGCCGCACATCGCCAGCGCCACGGTGCCCACGCGCCGTGCCATGGCGAATCTGGCGGTCGACAACCTGATCGCCTTTTTTGCCGGGCGCGGGCCGCTCACGCCGGTGAACCAGCCAGCGGCGGCAGCCGCGGCCGCGCGAGCGACCTGAAAATTTCAATGAAATTGACTTTCGGTCCTTATTTATATTGGACTGGTAGCTATAAATAACATAGTAAACGCCTTGACTACTGATACGCTTGTTTTACTGGCCGCGCTGGCGCTCGTTCTTGTGCTTTTGGTGCTGCTGCTGGTGCGCCGCCCCCGCATCGATCTGCCGCCCGAGTGGCTCGCGCGCCTGCAGGCCCTGGAGCAGACCGGCCAGGCCACCCAACTGGCCGTGGCCAAGAACGATGGCGCCATGGATGCGCTGGCCCAGCAGCTCAGCGGCTTTACGCAGACCACGCAGGCCACGCTGGAGACCCTGCGCCACGCCGTGGACGAGCGCCTGGGGCAGGCCGCCAGCGAGTCGCGCAACAGCCGCACCGAGCTGCTCGCGGCCTTCGGCGTGTTCGAGGGGCGGCTGGAGCAGCGCCTGTCGGCGTTTGACGCCGCCCTGAGCCAGCGCCAGACCGCGCTCGATGTGGCGCTGGGCCAGCGCTTCGATGGCCTGCAGCAGGCCATGGCCGGGCGGCTGGAAGAAAGCAGCAAGGCGCTGCTGGCCCATCTGGCGCAGGGCCAGGCCGATGCGGCGGCGGCGCGCACCGAACTGTCGGCCACGCTGGTGGGCTTTCGCACCGAACTCACCACCACCACGGCGGCCCTGGCGGCCGAAAGCATCAAGTCGCGCGAGGCCATGGGCGAGAGCGCGGCGCTGTTGGAAAAGCGCATCCAGGAGCGCTTTGAGGCGCTGACGGCGGCCACGCGCCTTACGCTCGACTCGCTCAAGGCCGACATCCAGGCCCAGCTGGGCAGCATGTCGAATGCGCTCAAGGACCAGCTCGAAGGCAACAGCTACCAGATCAAGAACCAGTTCTCGGTGCTGCAAGACGCCGTGTCGCAGCAGCTCACCGGCCTGGTGCAGGGCAGCCAGCACAACGCCGAACAACTGCGCACCGCGCTCAACGAGCGTCTGGGCGCCATTCAGGCCGACAACGCCACCAAGCTCGGAAATGCGCCGCACGGTGGACGAAAAGCTGCACGCCACGCTGGAGCAGCGCCTGGGCGAATCGTTCAAGCTGGTGTCTGACCGGCTGGAGCAGGTGCACAAGGGCCTGGGCGAGATGCAGACGCTGGCGGGCAGCGTGGGTGATTTGAAGCGCGTGATGACCAACGTGAAGTCGCGCGGCACCTGGGGCGAAATGCAGCTCGGGGCCATCATCGACAACGTGCTCACGCCCGACCAGTTCGCGCGCAATGTCAAGACCGTTCCGGGCAGCGACGAGCTGGTCGAATTTGCCATCCGCCTGCCGGGCAGGAACGACGAGCACCCCGTGTGGCTGCCCATCGATTCCAAATACCCGGTGGAGCAATACCAGCGCCTCATGGACGCCCAGGACGCGGCCGACAAGGCCGCCATCCAGTCGGCCGGCAACGCGTTCGAGACCTCGATCAAGCTCGAAGCCAAGAAGATCTTTGCCAAATATGTTTCGCCTCCGCACACCACCGACTTTGCCGTGCTGTACCTGCCCACCGAAGGCCTGTTTGCCGAGGTGATGCGCCGCCCCGGCCTGGTCGAGGCCGTGCAGAACGACTGCCGCGTGATGATCACCGGCCCGGCCAACCTGGCCGCCATGCTCAACAGCCTGCAGATGGGCTTCAAGACGCTGGCGATTGAAAAGCGCTCGTCCGAGGTGTGGAGCCTGCTGGGCATGGTCAAGACCGAGTTCGCCAAGTTTGGCGATGTGGTCGAGGCCACCAAGAAATCGATCGACGCCGCCGCCAAGAAGTTCGACGAGGTGGGCGTGCGCACCCGCGCCATCCAGCGCAAGCTGCGCGATGTGCAGGACCTGCCCGCGCCCGAGACGGCCTTGCCGCTGGCGGGCGCCAGCACATCGGCATTGCCCGGCATGGACCCCGAGGAAGACCTGCTGTGAACTGGGAGCTGGCGCGCCTGATTGCGGGCCAGATCTGCGTGCACGCCTGCATGGCCGGCATGCGCATGGCCGCGCCGCTGCTGGCGCTGCGCGAGGGCTACAGCGCAGCGGCCGTGGGCGTGCTGCTGGCGCTGTTTGCGCTGACCCAGGTGTTTCTGGCCCTGCCGGCGGGGCGCTTTGCCGACCGCCATGGCCTGAAGCGCCCCGTCGGCTGGGCCGTGGCGGTGGCCAGCGCGGGCGCCGCGCTGGCGTTGCTGTTTCCGGTGTTTCCGGTGCTGTGCCTGGCGGCACTGATGACGGGGGGGGCGACCGGCGCCGCCACCATCGCGCTGCAGCGCCATGTGGGCCGCGCTGCGCACGACGCCACGCAGCTCAAGCGCGTGTTCAGCTGGCTGGCCATCGGGCCGGCGGTGTCCAACTTCATTGGCCCTTTTGGCGCCGGCTTGCTGATCGACCATGCCGGCAGCAGCGCAGGCAGCCTGGAAGGCTACCGCGCGGCATTTGCGTTGATGGCGCTGCTGCCACTGGCCACATGGTTCTGGGTGCGCGACACGGTGGAACTGCCCCCGGTGATTGCCGCTGCCGGCGCAGCCCCGCAGCGGGCGTGGGACCTGCTGAACGAGCCGCGCTTTCGGCGCCTGCTGGCGGTCAACTGGTTTCTGTCGTCCTGCTGGGATGTGCACACTTTTGTGGTGCCGCTGCTGGGCCATGAACGCGGCCTGTCGGCCTCGGTGATCGGCACCATTCTGGGGGCGTTTGCCATCTCGGCGGCGCTGGTGCGCATGGTCATGCCGCTGGTGGCCGAGCGGCTGCGCGAGACGGTGGTGGTCACCACTGCCATGCTGGTCACCGCGCTGTTGTTCGGTGTGTATCCGCTGCTGCCCACGGCCTTGGCCATGGGCGCCTGCTCGGTGCTGCTGGGTTTTGCGCTCGGGTCGGTGCAGCCCATGATCATGAGCATGCTGCACCAGATCACGCCGCACCATCGTCACGGCGAAGCGCTGGGCCTGCGGCTCATGACCATCAACGCTTCGAGCGTGCTCATGCCGGTGCTGTTCGGTTCGGCCGGGGCATTGATGGGCGTGGCCGGCCTGTTCTGGGTGGTGGGCGCCGGGGTGGCGGTGGGCGCGCGCCAGGCCTGGCTGATGGGGCGGGAGTCCTGAAGGGGTGGCCTCGCCCCCCGCTTTGGGGGCGCTTTCAGAGCTGGTAGAAAGCCTTGATCAGGCCCCAGGCTTCCTGCGG
>DAOPUP010000137.1:0-6549 GCA_035350655.1 Acidovorax sp.
GCGCCCGAGGCCATCATCTTGATGCGCTCGCCCTTGAGCAGGCGGCCATCGACCACACGCATCAGCATCACCACACCCACATAACTGTCGAACCAGCTGTCGATGATCATCGCGCGCAGGGGCCCCGCAGGGTCGCCCTTGGGCGCCGGCACCTTCGCCACAATGGCTTCCAGGATTTCATCGATGCCCATGCCCGTCTTGGCCGAGCAGGGAATCGCATCGGTGGCGTCGATGCCGATCACGTCTTCGATTTCTGCCTTGGCGTTGTCAGGATCGGCATTGGGCAGATCCATCTTGTTGAGCACCGGCACCACCTCGACACCGAGATCGAGCGCGGTATAGCAATTGGCCACCGTCTGCGCTTCCACGCCCTGCGATGCATCCACCACCAGGAGCGCACCTTCGCAGGCCGACAGCGACCGGCTCACTTCGTAGGAGAAGTCCACATGGCCGGGGGTGTCGATCAGGTTGAGGTTGTAGACCTGCCCATCCTGGGCCTTGTACTGCAGGGCAGCGGTCTGTGCCTTGATGGTGATCCCGCGCTCTTTCTCGATGTCCATCGAGTCAAGCACCTGCGCCTCCATGTCGCGGTCAGCCAGTCCGCCGCAGCGCTGAATCAGGCGATCGGCCAGCGTCGATTTGCCATGGTCAATGTGCGCAATGATGGAAAAATTTCTGATGTGTTTCATCAACGGAGAACGTCAAGTATTTGAATTGAAACGGCGCGGACAAGAAAAAAGGGCGCGTCGAATAGAGACGCGCCCTGAACCAACAATCATTGGCAACTGCGAAGGTTGGGAATTCATTGTAGGCAAAAAGCCTGCGCCAATGAGCCCCTGACCCCACAAGCAAAGGGCGTTGTCGCAGTGCAACAAGTATTTTACACACAGCTTATCCACATATTGCACCAAACACCATGGAACAACCTGTGCGCGAGCTGTGGATTCGCTGTGCATGGGACCTGCGCCATTTCACCATGTGACCGCAGCGTCGGCTGATATGTCTATATGTGTTGAACGCAGGGCTCTATTCTATCCAATATGATTGATCAACGATTTGTTATGCGGTTGGTAGCCGAACTCCATTTCCCGAAAGAAATGGGGCTCGGCTTGCTCCCGGCGGTCGTCCCAGCACCTGGAATCCCGGAGATAGAGCCGGAATATCTCTGCCGAACACGCCAAGCGCAAGCTCCATGCGGGCTCATTTGGAGGGACGAATCAAGGCGTACTGGGCCCAATCACCCCGTCGGTACAACACATTGATGGGCTTGCTTTTGTCCACCTTGGCCAGCGCCACCTCGAAGTCCTTGACTCCGCCGATTTCGACGTTGCCGATGGACAGGATGATGTCACCTTCGCGCAGCCCGGCGCGGGCAGCGGCGTCAGCGGCGGCATTCACCACCACGCCACCGCGGATCTTCAGTTCTTTCTTTTGCGCGTCGGTCAACGCGCCCACCGACAGCCCGATGAGCTGCGCCGCCGCTGAAGCCTTGGACTTTTCTTCCCGGTCTGCGGCCTTGCCCACTGGCTTGTCGCTTTCCACTTCCGCGATGGTAATGGCGAGATCCTTCGCACTGCCCCGGCGGAACACGGTGACCGTGCTTTTGGATCCTGGCTTGGTGTTGCCCACCAAGCGCGGAAGATCCGCCAGCTTGTCGATCACCTTGCCATCGAAACGGGTGATGATGTCGCCTGCCTCGATGCCCGCCTTGTCGGCCGGTGAGCCCGCCTCGACCCCTGTCACCAGAGCCCCCGACGCCTTGCCAAGACCGAGAGATTCAGCGACATCCTTGGTGACCTGGCCAATCTGGACACCAATGCGTCCACGGGTCACGCGGCCCGACGCCCGCAGTTGCTCACTGACACGCACAGCCTCGTCCATGGGAATGGCAAACGAGATGCCCATGAAACCACCCGACCGCGAATAAATCTGGCTGTTGATTCCCACGACTTCGCCGCGCATGTTGATCAACGGCCCGCCTGAGTTGCCGGGATTGATGGCCACATCGGTCTGGATGAACGGCAGGTAATCACCGGTGTCGCGCTGCTTTGCGCTCACGATCCCGGCTGTGACCGTGCTCTCCAGACCAAACGGCGATCCAATCGCCATGACCCATTCGCCCACCTTCAGGCGGCTGACATCGCCCACCTTGACCGCGGGCAGGCCGGTGGCGTCGATCTTGACCACAGCCACATCGGTGCGTTTATCGGCCCCTACGATCTTGGCCTTGAACTCCCGCTTGTCCGTCAGCGTGACGATGACCTCATCGGCCCCGTCCACGACATGCGCATTGGTCATCACATAGCCATCAGCGGTCAGGATGAATCCCGACCCCACGCCCCGCGGCTGCTCTTCTTCGGGCTGGGGCCGCTGGGGCCTTTGCTGCCGCGGCATGTTGGGCAGAGGCACGCCGAAACGCCGAAAGAATTCGAGCATATCTTCGTCCATGCCATTCGTGTTGGTGCGGGCCGACACCTTCTCGGAAGTGCGGATGTTGACCACCGAAGGCCCTACCTGCTCCACCAGCTCGGTGAAGTCTGGCAAACCTCGCACCACGGCAGGCTGCGCAAGGGCCGGCCCCTGCGGCACGGCCACCAGACTTGCTGTCGCCATCAACATGCCTGCCAGCGCATAGGAGTTCAATTTTTTCCAATCGATCTTGGGCATCATCGACCTTTCTTGGGTTGTGGCCAGTGTCCTGGGTTGGGTGCTCTTGAAAGAATGAAAGACGTCGAAATCATCGCCATGCAAGGCAAAAATCACAGCGCTGGCTGCGGCTGCGCCGCCTTCAAGATTTGCCATGCAGCGTGGCGGCGATCTTTGGCGTCTTCAAGAAACAAGTTTCAACTCAGGCCACCAGGGTTACGAACAGATGTTGTGTCACTGTGAAGAAAACCGGAGGCTATTGGTTCCCGAAACCACGCATTCCGGCCCTTTCCTGCACGCGAGACGACTTTCATCACGCTGTGCGCGCCCTCGCATTCCGTACGACAGCGATCACCGCGCGCGCAGGTCGGGCGTCAGCGGGAAGGCGTTTCAAACGTGGCGTTGCGCAGAAAACCCGCAGGCATCTGCAATGCAGAAGTAGTTCCGAATTGCTGGTGCGCAGCCAGGAGCTCATCCAGCCTTGGATCACGAATCATGACCTGCTGCCCATCGCTGCCCACTGCAGCAACTGCGGGCGCAGCAGGTCGGGCCTGTGCAGGTGCCACGGCCAGCTGTGCACCGGCAGCACCCCCACCCTGCAACCCCACGAAAGAGCTCCAGCCGAGGGCCGCTACAGCGGCCAAGGAGGCAAATCCAGCAGCCAACTTCCAGCGGAACACCGCCGCGTTGGTAGCCACCGCGACCTCTGGCGGAACGATCTGCTCGGGCATCGCGGTGACTTCAGGCAGACGCCCGGGGAGTGGCTCCTGCGCCAGTTGCTCTCGAAGTCGCGTCACCATGGAACGATGGCCGTGCTGGTGCCGAGCCAGTTCGGGGGAACGCAAAACGTCACCCACCAAATGGTAGGTCTGCCAGGTAGATTGGCCCTCGTCCTGCGCAGCGAACTGCAGGGCCTGCGCCAATTCGTCGCCCTGCAATCGCCCGTCGGCCAATGCCGACAACTGTTCGCGTTTCTTCAGATCTGTGTTCATAGCGTCACCTGCCCACTGTCATCCTGCAGCCAATAGCCGCACACCAGCATGCCTACCCAAAAATTGAGATCACCACCGCTTTCCCGATTGGTTTTCCAACAAAGGCCGCACACGCGCCGATATCGCCTCACGGGCCCGAAAAATCCGGGACCGAACCGTACCGATGGGGCATTCCATGGCTGCTGCAATCTCTTCGTACGTCAAGCCCTCTATCTCACGAAGAGTCACTGCCTGGCGTAAATCTTCCGGCAAGGCCTCCATGGCTGCATTCACCGCCTCGGCAATTTCACGGGCAGCGAGAACGGTTTCAGGCGTTTCCTCGGACGTTAGTTCGTGTCCAAGACGGGAAGTTTCATCTTCATCGTCCGTGCCGCGCAAAGCGTTTTCAGAGATGACAGGATTGCGCTTCATGTCCATCAGCGCCTTCTTGGCCGTGTTCACGGCAATCCGGTACAGCCAGGTATAGAACTGTGCATCGCCCCGGAACTGGTGCAACGCCCGGTAGGCGCGAATAAAGGTTTCCTGTGCAATATCGGGAACGAGGTCCGTGTCCCGCACCATGCGGCCAATCAAACGCTCGATGCGCCTTTGGTATTTGATGACCAGCAACTCATAGGCGCGCTGGTCACCCGCAACTGTGCGCTCCACCAGTTGAAGGTCGCTGTCGGCCGGAGCGGCAGGGGAGGTTACGGTCATTGTCACTTTGAATTCATGCCTGCGGACCGCGCGCCACAGACGCATCAACCTGGGAGGTCCCTGGCACGGGGCGCGAATATACCGCACGCCGCAGATCACCCCATCGCTCGGGAGCGTCCTTGCGTTCGAGCCACAGCCAGGTGCTGCGCCCATGGGGGCTATCCAGGCACACCCAGAGATGGCTTTGAAGGTCCAGCCGCACCCACAGAGCACCCTCGAGCGGATGCACCAAGTCACCCGCCGGCTCAATGTCCAGGCTCCACCGCGAGCCATCCCACTGCAGCACCCCATGGGTCCGACGCCGCCAGAAATGCACGAGCGCACACGCAGCACCCAACCAGAGCACAACAGCCACGGAAAGCCGTGCCACCGAATCACCAGCCCCGTGCAGCAGCCAGAACAGCAATGCCGCGCTGGTGCCCACCAGCAAAGACAGTAGGCCCCAAAACAGCAGGACACCCTGGCCCACAGGGTATCGGACTGGGGGTGCCGAGAAATGGCGGGAAACGCGGCGCATGGTCAGCACCGCGCAACAGACTTCAGGCCATATACCCCAGCCATCAAACGTGCCGCAAAAGAGCGCAACGCGGCATCTCCGGGACTGTCAAAAGACCCGGCGTGGCCAGCGCATCACACGCGCTTGAAAACCAACGTACCGTTGGTGCCACCAAAGCCAAAGTTGTTCTTGATGGCTACGTCCATCCGCATGTCACGCGCCGTATTGGCGCAATAGTCCAGATCGCATTCAGGATCCTGGTTGAAGATGTTGATCGTCGGCGGCACCTTCTGGTGGTGCAACGCCAGCACGGTGAACACGCTTTCAATCCCTCCCGCACCACCGAGAAGGTGGCCCGTCATGGACTTGGTGGAACTGACCACGGTCTTGTAGGCATGCGCCCCCAGAGCTGCCTTGATGGCGTTAGTCTCATTGAGATCACCCAGCGGCGTGGACGTGCCATGGGCATTGAGATAGTCCACCTGATCGGCATTGATGCCCGCATTGTTCAGGGCGCTCAGCATCGCGCGGCGTGGGCCGTCCATGTTGGGAGCGGTCATGTGACCGGCATCGGCACTCATGCCAAAGCCGCTCAATTCGGCATAAATTTTGGCACCACGCGCCTTGGCGTGCTCGTACTCCTCGAGCACCATGACGCCAGCGCCCTCGCCCAGCACAAAACCGTCACGCTCCTTGTCCCAGGGACGGGAAGCCGTCTTGGGATCGTCGTTGCGCGTGGACAATGCACGCATGGCAGCGAAACCTCCGACCCCCAGAGGAGACACGGTGGACTCGGTACCACCCGCCACCGCCACATCGGCATCGCCGTATTCAATCATGCGACCGGCCTGGCCAATGCAGTGCAGACCCGTAGTGCAGGCGGTCACCACCGAAAGGTTGGGTCCTTTGAAGCCAAATCGCATGGAAACATGCCCTGCCACCATGTTGATGATGGAAGCGGGCACAAAAAATGGGGTAATCCGCCGAGGTCCCCTGCTGACCAGCTCGGCATGGGTGTTCTCGATCAGCGGCAGGCCGCCGATACCAGAACCGATCACACAGGCGATGCGCGTTGCCAGCTCGTCCTGCAGCGCCTCACCGGTGGGCAGGCCCGAGTCCTGCACCGCCTGGGCCGCCGCAGCAATGCCGTAGTGGATGAAAGTGTCCATCGCGCGCGCATCCTTGGCGCTGATGTACGACTCCAGATCAAATCCCTTGACCTCACCTGCAATCCTGCAGGAAAAGTTCGACGTATCGAACCGGGTGATGAGATCAATGCCGGAGTTACCGGCCAGGACATTGGCCCAGGAATCCGCCACCGTGTTACCCACGGGACTGACACAACCCAGGCCGGTCACGACAACGCGACGACGGCTCATGCGTAAAACCTTCTGCTGATCACTCAAGTCAGGCGTTGGACGCCCGCTCAGGCTTTCTGGTGGGTGTTGGCGTAGTCGATGGCGTTTTGCACCGTCGTGATCTTCTCTGCATCTTCGTCAGGAATTTCGATGCCAAACTCGTCTTCGAGTGCCATCACCAATTCGACGGTGTCCAGCGAATCAGCGCCGAGGTCGGCCACAAAGGCTTTTTCGTTGGTGACCTGGGACTCTTCAACGCCAAGTTGTTCGGCAATGATTTTTTTGACGCGTGCTTCGATATCGCTCATGGTTTCCCTCTGGGGGTTGTGAATGAATCCGCGATTCTAGCCGCTTGAGGAAA
>DAOPUP010000138.1:0-6538 GCA_035350655.1 Acidovorax sp.
CGCACGAGCTGCGCACCCCCATTGCCGGCATCCGCATGCAGGCCCAGGTGGCGCAGGGCGCCACCGATGCACAAGAACGCGCCACGGCGCTGCAAGCCACGGTGCAGGGCTGCGACCGCGCCACCCGGCTGGTGGAGCAACTGCTGCAACTGGCCCGGCTCGACGCCGAATCCGCCCAGGACCTCAGCAGCACGCCACTGGCCGAGGTGGCGCGCCAGGTGGCGGCCGATCTGCACGCCACCGCAGAGCACCGGCAGCAGCGCATCGTGCTGTGCGAACCCCTGGCGCACGGCGTGCGCATTCCCTTGCCCGAGCCCCTGGCACGCGTGCTGCTGCGCAACCTGCTGGACAACGCCTTGCGCTACAGCCCCGAAGGCGCCGAGGTGCGATTGCAGGTTGCCGAGCAAGACGAAGGCCGGGCGCAACTGAGCGTGGAAGACAGCGGGCCGGGCCTCACACCCGAGGAACAGGCGCGCTTGGGAGAGCGGTTTTTCCGGGTGCTGGGCACCGGCCAGAGCGGCAGCGGCCTGGGCTGGTCCATCGTCCAGCGCATTGCCCGCCTGCACCATCTGCAGGTGCGCACCGACCGCAGCCCGGCGCTGGGCGGCTTGCGCGTCACGGTGCGCTGGCAGCACTCATCCGACAGTCCAAAGGCCAAAATGCTTCATTTTTGATAGCTATAAGTCATTGAAATATATTGATCAAAGGCCATTTTTACTTGATTTTCGACATGCCCCAGACAAACCCGTTGCCCTGGGCCCGTCGAAAGGCTGCTCGCACAGGGTGCCCTGGCTTCGACGGACCCGACCAGACAGACCGCTACTGACCGGCATCCATTCGCTCCATCAAATAGCGCAGATCAAAGGCCAGCGCACGTGCCGCAACACGGTCGATGGCCAACGCGGGAGCAGCTGCGCGCTGGACTGGCATGCGGGGCATGGCTTGCGCGTCGTGGTCATCGTCGTCTTCACCGATCTTTTCATCCGTCAATCCGGGATGACGATCGGCGCACTCCTTGCGCATGGCCCTCACCGCAGCACGCGCCGCTTGTTTGTTGCCGATGTCCAGTGCAGGAATCAATACGTCAAATTGGCGGTTGAGCCGGGTCAGTAGATCCGCATTGATATGCCCGTATTTCAGCCAGGTTTGCACATGGGCTTTGAGTTGGCGCGCCAGTTCCGCACCGTTGTACGGATTGGGAACCGGAATGACCGGTGCCAGAACGGGCACCAACAAGTAATCCTGCGCTTCGATTTCATCAACCTTGGCTGTCCAGAATAGCGTTTCTGGCAGCCCATCAAGCCCCCAGGGTTCTGCAATACGCCCTTGTAGATACGTGCGCGCCACACCTGGCAACTCAGGCCTGAGCACCGCAAATCCACTTTGTGAGCGACCGGGCTCTACGCCATAGGAGTCTGTATCTTTTAACCCTGGTGTCCAAACAAAACTGGTTTTCCCTTCTTTTTCGTCAACCCGCAGTCCGGCACTCCAGCCTCTGGGTGCTTGAACCACGCCGGTTTCAAATTTTTTCTTCGCTTCAAGTTGCACCCACTGCTGCTTGTCTTCGGTCTCAGGATCGGTTTTCGCGTTGGCCGTCACAAATGGCAAATTCGGGATTGTGTAGACCAACGGGATACCCCAAATACTAATCACGCTGATGTTTTGTTTCGCACCACGTTGGTTTCGTACCGTGTATTGGTATGAGAAGGGTATGCCATTGCTAAAAATACGGGATTTGATGGTCGGCCGAATGGCTGTGCGTGCCTCATAGGTCTTATTGACCCACTGGGAAGTTTCCGGATCTTGGTAGTAGAGTTTCCACAAGTTTTGTTGTGTGTCATAAACCGCGCTGTCTTGGGCGTGGGCCAATCCAAGGCACAGCCCCGGAGCCAACAGCACAAATCGAATGAATTGAATAAATTTCATGACTTAATGCTCCGACTTAAAACAGGCTTGTTGCTTTTCTAAAAATACGTGGAAGTGCGGCACTCGCACGTAGTGATGAAGGATCGAGAAGGGAATATGCACTTTCTTGCTTTTGCAAAACTTGTCATAAAAGTCGTTTTGCTTGGAGATAGACACCGGGTTTTGTGCACGGGCAAACGAGATGTCGATTTCTCGGCCATCGCGATGTGCCTTATGCGGTGCACCCCAATTCGACGTGATGTCGTAGCTCCCCCCCCAATACAGGCTGGCATCATTCAAGGCCACCGTGCCCCACCCCTCCGCAGCGAAAGCATTTATCATGGATTGCAGGTTGATTTGAGACTGCGGCATCAAGTAGTACTGATTGTGGTGATACCACCCGTGGGGCAAACGCGCACCGTGCCAAACGGACTGGCCCAGGCCTTGGGCAGCGGGATGCCGCCCAAGGCCTGGGCCGGAAACAGCTTGAGGAACGCGAACCGGTCGGCCAACGTCGCCATGACTTCGCTGGCCTTGGCCACACCGGGCAGCAGGGGCAGGTGCAGGGCCTTGCAGGTGCTGCCTCCATCCGGCTGTAGCCGGGGCTCGCGGCAAAGCGCGCGACCGCCTCGCAGGCGCAGCGGGCATCTTCTGAGTTCAGCGCCGTACCCACGCCCGCCACGGACTCGGGCAGGTGGCGGGCGATGGTCTCGATGGCGGGCAGTCCGGCTGCAGTGCGCAGGGTCACCTCCAGCACCCTCAAGCCGCCGGCCAGCAGCAGCACGTCTTGCAGGCGCTCGATCACGATGACGAGAATGACCGGGCCGTGGCTCGCGATGTCCAGCGGGTTCGTAGCCCATGTGCAGGCTCCTTGTTCGGCACCACCCGCGTGACGGCGAATGCGAGGCCGCCGTCCCGGCCGGCAGCCTGCTGCGCATGCAGTTGGACGTTCCGGGCCTGCCGGTCAACTTTTTCCGCCCCGGCTGAACCCTTTGGTTTCAGCTATGCATGCGCTGCAGCAAACCTGCCGTGGAGGCATCCAGCCCGGATACATCCCCGTTGGCCAGACGCTGCAACAGATCGCGCGCCAGCACCTTGCCCAGCTCCACCCCCCACTGGTCGAAGCTGTTGATACCCCACAGGGCGCCGCTCACAAACACCCGATGCTCCTGCAAGGCGATGAGTGCCCCCAGCGACTCGGGCGTGAGCGATTCCAGCAGCAAGAAGGTGCTGGGCCGGTTGCCGGGGAAATGCCTTTGCCCGTCGTCGCTGGCCTTGCCCACCATCAGCGCCTGCGCCTGTGCCAGCGCGTTGGCAAGCACCTGCTCGTGGTGGCCAGCCAGCCGGTGCGAAGGCTGCCGCACGGCCACGATTTCCAGCGGCAGCACATCCGAGCCTTGGTGCAGCATCTGAAAGAACGCATGTTGCCCGTTGGTTCCTGGTTCGCCCCACAGCACGGGCGACGTGGCATAGGCCAGCGCATCCCCATTGGCCGCGACGCGCTTGCCATTGCTCTCCATTTCCAGCTGCTGCAGATAGGCCGACCAGCGCCCCAGCCCGGCGTGGTAGGGCGCAACACAGCGGCTCGTGAAACCATGGAAATTGCGATACCAGACATCCAGAAGGCCCAGACGCACGGGCAGATTCGCCTCCAGAGGCGCCGTGCGAAAGTGCTCATCCATGGCATGCCCACCTGCCAGCAGCCCCCGAAAACCGGCCGCGCCAATCGAGAGGGCCAGCGGCAGGCCAATGGACGACCACAGCGAGTAACGCCCTCCCACCCAGTCCCAGAAACCAAAGGTGGTGGTAATGCCCAGGGCCTTTGCAGCATCGGGCTGGGCCGTGAGCGCCACGAAATGGCGCGCCACATCCGTGCCCCCCTGCTGGGCAAACCACGCCAGACAAGAGCGCGCGTTGGTCATGGTTTCTGCGGTGGTGAAGGTCTTGGACGCCACCAGAAACAAGGTGCTTTGCGGCCGCAGCAAGCGCAGTACGCCGGCCAGCTCATGGCCGTCGGCATTCGAGACGAAGTGAAAGCGCTTGCCCGGCGCGCGGTAGGCATCAAGCGCCAGCACGGCCATGTGCGGCCCCAGGTCAGAGCCGCCAATGCCGATGTTCACCACGTCGGTGATGCGGTCATCCGCGCGCAGGCGGTCTGAAAAGGCCAGCATCGCGTCCAGCGTGGCGTGCACCTCGGCCAGCGCTGGCGCAATACCCGGCAGATCGCCCGGCACGGCCAGCCCTGCCGGCCGACGCAGCAAGGTGTGCAAAACCGCACGCCCTTCGGTGGTGTTGATGGGCTCTCCGCGCAGCATGGCATCACGGTGCGACTCCAGACCGCAGGAGCGCGCCATGTCCAGCAGCAGCGCCTCGGCAGCCGGGTCCCAAAGATTTTTGGAAAGATCGGCAAACAGATGGGGCGCAGCCTGGCTGAAATGCACAAACCGCTGCGCGTCCTCGGCAAAAGACTGCCGCAGATCCAGACGCGCGCCCTGCGCAGAGAAATAGGCCTTCAGGGCAGGCCACTGGGGCGTCTGATCGCAACGGAAAAACATGGACATGTCGATGGCGCGTGAAGAAGCAGAAAAGTAACCCAATTACAAAACCCGAGGAACGCGGTGCAACCATGCGGAAATCACCCACTGCGTCGCATGGGCCGCTCCGCAGCATTGGCCCCAGCCACGGCGATTCCATGGCGTGCGACCTCGTCTTGTTCGGCGGCACGGGCGACCCTGTCTGGCGCCAGCTGCAGCCCGGTTTGTTGCCGGCCTCTCGCCACGGCACGCAGACCGCGGGAAACCGGATTATCCGCGTGACCGATCACGATCTTACCGATGAACCCTGCTGCAGCCGGCTCCGGCCGCGCTGGGACAGCGTGGATCGGGACAAGCGGCAGACAGCGGGCGAATTTTCACGCGTTGCGGACCTGTTGCACCCTGTGCTGCACGAAGCCCAGGCATTCCACATCGGTCCTTGCCTGGGCAACCATTGGCGCAGGACAGCATCTCCAGGCGCTATGACGCTGCGCCATTCGCCCCCTGTGGCGACGCGCAGGGTCAGACGGCCTGGATGAGCTTTTCCAGCTTCACCGCGTCGGCCGCAAAGCTGCGAATACCCTCGGCCAGCTTTTCGGTCGCCATGGCATCTTCATTCAGCGCATAACGGAAGCCCGCTTCGTCGAACTGGACGGCAGGCAGCTGCATGGCGCGGGCCGCCTCGGCATTGAGCGCCTGCTGCAACGGAGCCTCGGAGGCCGCGAGTTGTGCCAGCAGCTCGGGGGCAATGGTCAGCAGATCGCAGCCCGCCAACGCCGTGATCTGGCCGATGTTGCGAAAGCTCGCACCCATCACCTCGGTGGCAATGCCGAAATGCTTGTAATGGTGGTAGATCTGGGTGACCGACTGCACGCCGGGGTCGTTGGCGCCGCTGCGCGCGGTCTCGTCCCAGCTGGCGCCAGCCTGCTTCTTGTACCAATCGTAGATGCGGCCCACAAACGGCGAGATCAGCTGCACCTTGGCCTGCCCGCAGGCCACCGCCTGGCAGAACGAGAACAGCAGCGTGAGATTGGTGTGGATGCCACGCTGCTCCAGCTTTTCTGCGGCCTTGATGCCCTCCCAGGTCGCCGCCACCTTGATGAGCACGCGGTCGATGTGCACGCCCTGTGCCTGGTACAGCTCGATGATGCGCTCTGCCCGCGCCACGGTGGCGCTGGTGTCGAAGCTCAGGCGCGCATCCACCTCGGTCGAAACCCGCCCCGGAATGGTGGCCAGAATCTCGCAGCCAAAGCGCACCAGCAGGCGGTCGATCACCTCGTCCATCGCACGCCCCTTCCACTGGGCCACCGTGGACTGCAGCAGGGGCGCGTACTCGGGCTTTTGCACGGCCTTGAGGATCAGCGATGGATTGGTGGTGGCATCCTGCGGCTGGAACTGCGCCAGCTGCTTGAAGTCGCCGGTGTCGGCGACCACGGTGGTGAACTGTTTGAGGGCGTCAAGCTGATTCATGGCGAAAGTCTCAAGGGGGTGAACAGTGGGCCAACAGCCCCCAAATTTTGATGCAGGGGCGATGGCAACCCGCAAGTGTAGACGGCCCGTTACCACGACGGCCTGCAGTGTGAAACCAAGTTACATTGGCGTTCCCCCGTTTTTTGTTTTTTGTGGAATTGACATGCTGGACCGCATCACCGCCTCCCTGCCCTCCCTGGCCCCCGCTGAGCAGCGCGTAGGCCGGTTGGTGCTGGCCGACGCCCGCGCCTTTGCCCGCCTGCCCGTGCGCGAACTGGCCGAGCGCGCCCAGGTCAGCAAACCCACCGTGGTGCGCTTTTGCCGCAGCATGGGCTACGACGGCCTGGCCGATTTCAAGCTCAAGCTCGCCGGCAGCGTGAGCGAAGGCGTGCCCTTCATCCACCGCAGCGTGGACGCCGACGACAAGACCGGCGATGTGCTGGTAAAGGTAGTGGACAACGCGGTAGCGGCCTTTTTGCAATACCGCAACGCCGCCAGCACGGGCGCCATCGAGCGCGCCGCCGAGGCCATCACGAGCACCTGGAAAGCGGGCAAACGCATCGAGTTTTATGGTGCGGGCAACTCCGGCTTCGTGGCGCAGGATGCGCAGCACAAGTTCTTTCGCCTGG
>DAOPUP010000139.1:0-6472 GCA_035350655.1 Acidovorax sp.
CCTACCTGCTGCAAAAGGGCCGCGGCGGTTACCGTCTGGGCCACGACCGCATCTTCGACCACATGATGCTCGACGGCCTGGAAGACGCGTATGAGCCGGGCCGTTCCATGGGCACCTTCGGTGAAGACTGTGCCGCCAAATACCAGTTCACGCGCGAACAGCAGGATGCCTTTGCCACCGCCAGCGTGCAGCGCGCCAAGGCAGCCACCGAGTCGGGCGCGTTCGCCGCCGAGATCGTGCCCGTCACTGTCAAGACCCGTGCGGGCGAGACCGTGGTGTCGGTGGACGAAGGCCCCGGCAAGGTCAAGCTCGACAAGATCCCCACCCTCAAGCCCGCCTTCAAGAAAGACGGCACCATCACCGCTGCCTCCAGCTCGTCCATCAACGACGGAGCCGCTGCGCTGGTGATGATGCGCGCATCCACCGCGCAAAAGCTCGGCTGCAAGCCCCTGGCGCGCATCGTGAGCCACGCCACGCATGCGCAAGAGCCCGAATGGTTTGCCACGGCACCGCTGGGCGCCACGCAAAAGGCGCTGGCCAAGGCCGGCTGGGCCGTGGGCGATGTGCAGTTGTGGGAAATCAACGAAGCCTTCGCTGTGGTGCCCATGGCCCTCATGAAAGAGCTGAACCTGGCGCACGACAAGGTCAACGTCAACGGCGGCGCCTGCGCGCTGGGCCATCCGATCGGCGCTAGCGGCGCACGCATCATGGTCACGCTGATGTATGCACTGCAGGCCCGTGGTCTGAAAAAAGGCCTGGCCACACTGTGCATCGGCGGCGGCGAGGCCACGGCTGTGGCGCTGGAACTGGTGTAAGTCTGTTATAAGGGTATAAAAGTTGCTCTAGCGCTTGTGTAGCAAGCGGGAGCTGCTATCAAAATATTTTCGACCTGCTGGAATTGGCTGCATTACTCGTGCGCAGCCCGCCAAGATGCATGAACGCATGCTTTTGGGCGCGTAAATAGGCTCTACCGCTTATATCGCAAGCGGGAGTAGCTATAAAAATCAGACTGCATGAAGGGCCAGTGCCAGAGGCCAAAAAGGGTTGAACCATGTCCACTGTGCTGGTGATTGGCGCTTCGCGCGGAATAGGTCTGGAGCTGGTGCGCCAGTATGCTGAGGCGGGCGACCGCGTCCTCGCCACCGCGCGAGACGATGCGGGGCTGCAGCGTATCCGCCAGTTGGGCGCGCAGGCGTTGATGGTGGATGTGGCCAATCCGGCCAGCGTCAGCGGCCTTGCCTGGCAGCTCGATGGTGAAAAGATTGACATCGCGCTTTACGTGGCCGGTGTCACCAGCCGCGCCGACGCCACCAGCCCGCCCACCCAGCCCGAGTTCGACCGCGTCATGCACACCAACGTGCTGGGGGCCATGCAAGCCATCCCGCAAGTCGCGCCGCTGGTCGAGGCGGCGGGTTCCGGGGCGGTTGCAGGTCAGGGTGGGCTGGGCCGCTTTGCCTTCATCTCCAGCGTGATGGGGCAAACCAGCACCGTGCCCGACAGTCAAGCCTGGCTTTATCGCGTCAGCAAGGCCGCGCTCAACATGGCCGTGGCGTCGGCCCAGCACAGCTACCCCGGCGCCATTTTGGTGGCCATGCACCCCGGCTGGGTGCAGACGGACATGGGCGGCGCCCGCGCGCCTTTGACGGCGCAAGATAGCGTACGCGGCTTGCGCGCCACCCTGGCCGGGCTGACCCCTGCAGATAGCGGCCATTTTCTGCGCTACGACGGGCACCGGTACGAGGCCTGGTAGCCGTCATTGCGCGCAGTCCGTACCGGGGTGACTGGGGTGCATTGCGTGAAGGGCTCTCGCCGCGGGCCCGAAGTCACGGGCTTGTCGCATGAATTTCATACTATCAGCGCTATTTTTCTGGCCGTGAGGGTGAAGCCTCTGGCCAGTCAGGCCACATCTGGATGGGCGGGCAACTTCCACTCAAAAATCAGCATGAATTTCCAAATCAAGGCCACGGCCCTATTCCCTTGCGTTTTGCTTGCCTCCGGCCTGGCATGGGCTGATGCACGGGACTACGAAGATACCAGCGCCAAATACCAGATCACCTACAACTGGCAAAAGCACGATGTGTTTGCCTCGCCTTACGCCACGGCCAACAGCCTGAGCAACCAAAGCGAGCGCATGTACACCTTCTCGGCCACGGCGCATTGGGGCAAGCGCCTGTGGGAGGGCGGCGAGGTGTATTTCAACCCTGAAATCACGCAAGGCATTCCCTTCAGCGGCAACTTGGTGGGCTTGGGCAGCTTTACCAACGGCGAAATCACCCGTGCCGGCGGAAGCAATCCCAAAATTTACCGCCAGCGCCTGTTTCTGCGCCAAACATGGAACCGCGGCGGGGGCACGGAAAAGGTGGAGTCCGACTTCAACCAGATGGCCGGCACCATGGACAAAAACCGGTTTGTGCTCACCGCTGGCAACTTTTCCACGCTGGACGTTTTCGACGACAACGCCTACGCCAAAGACCCGCGCACCCAGTTCATGAACTGGGGCAGCTGGACTTATGCCGCCTACGACTATGCTGCAGATTCGCGTGGCTTCGGCTGGGGATTTGCGGGCGAGTGGTACCAGGGCGACTGGGTGATTCGCTTTGGCCGCATGTCGGGGCCAGTGCGCCCCAACGAAACGCCAGTCGATCTGGCGCTGGGCAAGCATTACGGCGATCAGGTGGAGATTGAGCACAGCCACGAAATTGCTGGCCAGCCCGGCAAGGTGCGGGTGCTGGCCTGGCGCAACCGCGCTGTCACGGCCAGCTTCAAGGATGCCACGGCCTACCTGCAGGCCAACCCCGGCGCCGATCCGCAAACGTTTTTCCAGGTGCGCAACGGGCCCAAAATCAAGTATGGCCTGGGCGTGAATCTGGAACAGGCAGTGAACGACAACGTGGGCTTATTCCTGCGCGCCATGAAGGCAGACGGGCGCACGGAAACTTATGCCTTCACCGAGGCTGATCAATCGTTTGCCACCGGGTTGTTCTTCCAGGGCCGGGCCTGGGGGCGCGCCGACGACTCGGCGGGCGTAGCCTTCATGCGCCACGGGCTTTCCTCTGACCGGCGCAAATTCCTAGAGGCGGGCGGCATCTCCTACTTCATTGGCGATGGTGCGTTGGTGTACAAGCCCGAAACCATTTTCGAGGCGTTCTACAGCCTGGGCGTCAGCAAGGGCGTATGGCTCACGGCGGGTTATCAGCGCATCCAGAACCCGGCCTACAACGCCGCGCGCGGCCCGGTCAACGTGGTGGCAATCCGGGCGCACGCTGAGTTCTGAGCCCCCGGGTCTGGTGTCCTTTTTTTGCGTAGCAGCGGGTGTCGGCATAATTGACGTGCACGTCAACGTCAATGTGAACATCAATGCCGTAAAGGAACCCCATGGTGCTGACCCAAGACCAGGAAATGATCCGCGATGCGGTGCGCGCCTTTGCCACCGAGCAACTTTGGCCGAATGCCGCGCAGTGGGACAAGGAACACTATTTTCCCAAGGACGTGCACCAGGGCCTGGCGCAACTCGGCGCCTACGGCATCTGCGTTCCCGAGGAATATGGCGGTGCCAATCTGGACTACCTCACACTGGCGCTGGTGCTCGAAGAAATCGCGGCCGGTGACGGTGGCACCAGCACCGCCATCAGCGTGACCAACTGCCCCGTCAACGCCATCCTCCTGCGCTACGGCAACGCACAGCAAAAGCGCGACTGGCTCACGCCGCTGGCGCGTGGCGAAATGCTGGGGGCGTTTTGCCTGACCGAGCCCCATGTGGGCTCGGACGCATCCGCCCTGCGCACCACCGCGGCGAAAGAGGGCGACGAATACGTGATCAACGGCGTCAAGCAGTTCATCACCAGCGGCAAGAATGGTCAGGTGGCCATCGTCATCGCCGTGACCGACAAGGGTGCGGGCAAGAAGGGCATGAGCGCCTTTCTCGTGCCCACTGGCAACCCCGGCTATGTGGTGGCGCGGCTCGAAGACAAGCTCGGCCAGCACAGTAGCGACACGGCGCAGATCCATTTCGACCACTGCCGCATCCCGGCCGAGAACCTGATCGGCGCCGAGGGCGAGGGCTACAAGATCGCGCTGGGTGCTTTGGAGGGCGGGCGCATCGGCATCGCCGCGCAAAGCGTGGGCATGGCGCGCAGCGCGTTCGATGCGGCGCTGGCCTACGCGAAAGAGCGCGAGAGCTTCGGCATCCCCATCTTCAACCATCAGGCCGTGGGCTTTCGCCTGGCCGACTGCGCCACGCAGATCGAGGCTGCGCGCCAACTCATCTGGCATGCCGCCGCGCTGCGCGATGCCGGCCGGCCCTGCTTGAAAGAAGCCGCCATGGCCAAGCTGTTCGCCAGCGAGATGGCCGAGCGCGTGTGCAGCGCCGCCATCCAGACGCTGGGCGGCTATGGCGTGGTGAGCGACTTCCCGGTGGAGCGCATCTACCGCGATGTGCGCGTGTGCCAGATCTACGAAGGCACGAGCGACGTGCAGAAGATCATCATCCAGCGCGCGCTGGCGTGATGGATGACCGGCGGTGGGTAATGACTGCCGGCCCGCCGCGCGGCTTACCCGACCAAACTGCGCATGCATGCGTGGTGCCTGATATGGTCCGGTGACAGAATCGTTACATGACCGCTAAAGACGTTACCGATTTCTCATCCGCCTCTGTGGCTCCACCTGCTGGTTCGCTCCCGCGCAAAGCGGCTGCACCCAAACGCGCAGCCGCACCCCCGCAGTCGCGCGCAGTGCGCCAGGGAGACACCCTGCCTTCGCTGGCGGCTACTGCACTTCCACGCCATGCCAAGCAGGCTGCTACCGACGCAGCACAGGGGCGCCAGCTCGCGGCGGTTGAAGACCTGCTGGTGCGTGAGGGCCTGTCGGATGCAGACCGCGCGTCAGCGCTGCGGGCGCTGATCGAGGGCGCATCCGAAGACGACCGCGCCATGCTGCTTCAGGCGCTTCTGAGCAACAGCCGCACTGCGCCCGACGTACCAGGCCGGCCGGACGACGCGCTGGCCGACGACTGGCGCGATGGCGGCTACCCGTACAAGAACCTCATGCGCCGCGCCACCTACGAGGCGCAAAAATACCAGTTGCAGACGGAGCTGCTCAAGCTGCAGGCCTGGGTCAAGGAAACCGGCCAGCGCGTGGTGATCCTTTTTGAAGGGCGCGATGCTGCTGGCAAGGGCGGCACCATCAAGCGCTTCATGGAGCACCTGAACCCCCGCGGCGCGCGCGTGGTGGCGCTGGAAAAGCCCAGCGACGTCGAGCGCGGCCAGTGGTACTTCCAGCGCTACATCCAGCATCTGCCCACCGCGGGCGAGATCGTCATGTTCGACCGCAGCTGGTACAACCGTGCGGGCGTGGAGCGCGTGATGGGCTTTTGCACCGACGCTGAGTACCACGAGTTCATGCGTCAGGTGCCCGAGTTCGAGCGCCACCTGGTGCGCAGCGGCGTGCATGTGGTGAAGTTCTGGTTCTCGGTCAGCCAGGCCGAGCAGCGCCGCCGCTTCAAGGAGCGCCAGGTGCACCCGCTCAAGCAATGGAAACTCAGCCCGGTGGACCTGGCCTCGCTCGACAAGTGGGACGACTACACCCGCGCCAAGGAAGCGATGTTCTTTGATACCGACACCGCTGACGCGCCCTGGACGGTGATCAAGAGCGACTGCAAGAAGCGCGCACGGCTCAGCGCCATGCGCTATGTGCTGCACAAGCTGCCCTACGCCAACAAGTCGCTCAAGACTATCGGCAAGCTCGACCCGCTGATCGTGGGCCGTGCCCATGTGGTGTACGAGCGGGGCGAAAAACACGGCGCCATCCTGTAGCGCCGGGCTTGCGTCCTGCTGGGTGGCTGGCCGGTAGGACATGAGCGGCTCGACAGGCGCCGCCCGTACCCGTTGCGCCGCCTGCATCCCCACGCATCCATCGGTGTCCTCGCAGGCACGGGGCGCTCTGGCGGGCACCCGAACTCCCCGGTACGCCAGGGATGGAAGGTCGGTCGTCGGCTCCGCTTCTGCCGGGTTTCCACCCGGCTTCGCCGAACAGCGGTGGCGCCAGGCGTTGGCCTGGGGCCTTCGTTCGTGCGCTGCGGCCTGCGGCCTTCGGCCTCGCCTTGGGCGAGCCCTGCCTCTCTTTGGAGTTCTCAGGATGTGACCGCGTTCTTCCGTCGCTGTGCCTGCCCATAGGTCCCTGTGGGGGATTTGATTGCTGGCGCCACCGCATGCCCCGCATTGCGGTGGGCCTCATCTGCCCGTGGAGGCGGGCCTGCTGGGCGGCGGGTGGCAAAAGGGATGTGGTTACTGGCTTAATTTCTCATTTTGTGAGAATGTTGTTTATATATTGATTATTTGAAAAGATCCCCACTACACTAGCGCCTTGTCCAAAGAGGGCGGAATGCCCTGATACAGGAGTAACGTGTCAAACGCTCGTAACAAACTCAAGGCTGCCATCATTGGCAGCGGCAACATCGGCACCGACCTGATGATCA
>DAOPUP010000140.1:0-6446 GCA_035350655.1 Acidovorax sp.
GGATCACGTCCAGCACGCCCGAGCCGAAGATGCCTACATCGAGCTGGCCGATCAGGCCCTGCCCGGCGCGCTGGGTGCGTTCACGGGCACGCTGCGCCAGCGACAGGATGTTGGGCACTTCGTCGCGCAACGCCAGCCCGGCCACAGTCAACTCCACTCCCTTGGCCGTGCGCACGAACAGCGTGGTGCCCAGCTCGTCTTCGAGGCCGCGAATCTGCCGCGTCAGCGGCGGCTGCGCCATGTGCAGGCGCTCGGCGGCCCGGGTGAAGTTCAACTCTTCACAGAGGGCCAGAAAGTACTTCATCTGCCGCAGGTCCATGCACTTATTCCTCTTGGGAAATACCGTAAAGGTATTGATTTTAAAGAATAAGGTATTGGACAGTATGAGGTGGGGTGCCGTATCGTTGTTCCAATCGCTTGAAGGGCTGGCACAAAACAGGCCCAGCCTGCGCGGCGGCTGCGGCCCATTTCAGGACAACAGATCGAGACAAACCCATGACACACCGGACATTTTCCCGACGCAATGGCCTGCGTGCCGCCGCACTGTTGGCCGGCAGCCTGCTGATGGGCAGCCTGCATGCGCAGGCGCCGAAATACGCGCAGCGCCCGGTGCGGCTGGTGGTGCCGTTTGCTGCAGACGGCGCCATCGATGCCATGGCGCGGCCCGTGGCGGACGCCCTGGGCCGCGAACTCGGCCAGCCGGTGGTGGTGGAAAACAAGACGGGCGCGGCGGGCAATATCGGGGCCGCCCAGGTGGCCAAGGCCCCTGCGGACGGCTACACCCTGCTGGTGGGCACCTCGGCCACGCATGGTGCCAATCCCTCGCTGTTTGCCAATCTGCCGTTCGACGCGGCGGCCGATTTCGAGCCCATCTCGTTGCTGGGGGCTGTGCCGAACGTGCTGGTGGTCAACGCGCAGCAGGGCGCCCGCTCGGTGCCCGAGCTCATCGAGGCAGCGCGGCGCGAGCCGGGCAAGCTGACCTACGGCTCGGCCGGCGCTGGCACCTCGCTGCATCTGGCTGGCGTCATGTTCGAAAAGGCCGCCAAGGTGCAACTGCTGCATGTGCCCTACAAGGGCGGCGCCCCCGCGTCGATGGACTTGCTGGGCGGCAACACCAGCATGATGTTCGACACCATCTCCGTGGCCTTGCCGAATGTGCGCGCGGGCAAGTTGCGCGCCCTCGCGGTGGCCGCGCCCGAGCGCCACTTTGCACTGCCCGATGTGCCCACCTTTGCCGAACTCGGCCTGCCCAGCGTGGAGGCCGCCACCTGGGCCGGCGTGTTTGTGCCCAAGGGCACGCCAGCGGCTGTTGTACAGGAGCTCAACGCGGCGTTTGCGCGCGTGCTGGCGCAAAAGCCGGTGCAGGACGCACTGCGCGCCAATGGCGTGCAGGTCCAGTCGCTGCAGGGCGAGCGCTTTCGCAGCTTCGTGACCGGCGAGATCAAGCGCTGGGGCCAATTGGTGCGCGAGGCAAAGATCACCCCCGAATGACCGCGCACCGCCTCAGCGCCTGCCACCCCTTGTGTTTTGCCACCGAAAGATCGCCATGATTCCACCCCGCGTCAACGTCGAGACCGTTCAAGCAGCCATGGGCGAATACGCCGACCCCGTGGCCAGTCGCGAAGAGCGTGGCCAGATTTACCAGGAGCTGATCGGTTTTGTGCCGCCGCGCATCGAGGCGCGCCTGAACGTGACCGGCGCGCTCGACCCCAAGATGCTGGACCTGCAGGAGCAGCTGCGCAGCCATGGCATGTACCCCAAGAGCTTTGACGTGAAGACCGCGCAGCTGATGCTGTTCGGAATGCTGCTCATGGACGCCAGCGACGCGGCCATCCTGCACGGCATTGCTGCGCGCCGCGCCGGTGCGTCCTGGCACGAGCTGCAGGACACGGTCAACCTGTGCTTCCTGTTCCGCGGCCTGTCGGCCGCCAACCGGGGGGCCGAAATCCTGGCCAACATCGCCCAGCGCGAAGCGCAGGCTCCCAGCGCGCCGCAGGAAAAACCGGCCCAAAACTGAGTGCGCATTGCCCGGCCGCCGCCCATCCGACAACCAGAAAGAGTGACATGCTTGCCCCCCAAATTTTGAACTTCATCAACGGCGAATTCGTCGCCACCGGCAAATGGTTCGACAACCGCACGCCCACCACCAACGCTGTGATCGGCCAGGTCGCCGAGGCCGGCAAGGCCGAGGTGGATGCCGCCGTGGCCGCCGCGCGCGCCGCGCTCAAAGGCCCCTGGGGCTCCATGCCGCTGGCCAAGCGGGTGGAGCTGCTCGAAGCCCTGGTGGCCGAGATCACGCGCCGCTTCGATGAGTTTCTCGAGGCTGAATGCGCCGACACCGGCAAGCCTATGAGCCTGGCCTCGCACATCGACATTCCGCGCGGTGCCGCCAACTTCAAGGTGTTTGCCGATGTGGTGAAGAACGTGCCCACCGAGTTCTTCGAGATGGCCACGCCTGACGGCCGGGGCGCCATCAACTACGGTTACCGCAAGCCCGTGGGCGTGGTCGGCGTGATCTGTCCGTGGAACCTGCCGCTGCTGCTCATGACCTGGAAGGTCGGTCCGGCGCTGGCCTGCGGCAACACGGTGGTGGTCAAGCCGTCCGAGGAGACCCCGCGCACCGCAGCTCTGCTGGGCGAGGTGATGAACCAGGTGGGCATTCCCAAGGGGGTGTACAACGTGGTGCACGGCTTCGGTCCCGGCTCGGCCGGCGAGTTCGTCACCAGCCACCCCGGCATTGATGCCATCACCTTCACCGGTGAAACCCGCACGGGCGAAGTCATCATGAAGGCGGCCGCCAACGGCGCGCGCCCCGTGAGCCTGGAGATGGGGGGCAAGAACGCCGCCATCGTCTTTGCCGACGCCGATTTCGACGCCGCCATCGAAGGCACGCTGCGTTCGGTGTTCGTCAACTGCGGCCAGGTCTGCCTGGGTACCGAGCGCGTCTATGTCGAGCGTCCCATCTTTGACAAGTTTGTCGCCGCACTGAAGGCCGGTGCCGAGGCGCTGAAGCTCGGTGCGCCGCAAGACAAGGCCACGGGCATGGGCCCGCTGATCAGCAAGGAACACCAGGCCAAAGTGCTGTCGTACTACGCGCTGGCCGTGGCCGAGGGTGCCACCGTGGTCACCGGCGGCGGAGTGCCCGACATGCCGGGCGAGCTCAAGGACGGCTGCTGGGTGCAGCCCACCATCTGGACCGGCCTGCCCGAGACAGCGCGTGTCATCAAGGAAGAAATCTTCGGCCCCTGCTGCCATATCGCCCCATTCGACAGCGAAGACGAAGTGCTGCAAAAGGCCAACGACAACGTCTACGGCCTGGCCACCGCCATCTGGACCAAAGACCTGTCGCGTGCGCACCGCGTGGCGCAGCGCATGGACGTGGGCATCTCCTGGGTCAACAGCTGGTTCCTGCGCGACCTGCGCACGCCGTTTGGCGGCTCCAAGCAGTCGGGCATCGGCCGCGAAGGCGGCGTGCACTCGCTGGAGTTCTACACCGAGCTCAAGAACGTCTGCATCAAGCTCTGAAGGCCGCGGTCATGAGCAATCCTGAAATCGCCCGTTCCATCGTTGCGGCGGGTATTCGCACCAACTACCACGATGTGGGCACGGGCCATCCGCTGCTGCTGATCCATGGCTCCGGGCCGGGCGTTTCCGCCTGGGCCAACTGGCGCCTGGTGATGCCCGAACTGTCCCGGCAGGCGCGCGTGATCGCGCCCGACATGGTGGGCTTTGGCTTTACCGATCGCCTCGACCTCGCGCAGCCCGGCCAGCGCTACGACATGGACACCTGGGTACGGCAGGCCGTGGGTTTGCTCGATGCACTCGGTATCGAGAAGACCGATCTGGTGGGCAACTCGTTTGGCGGCGCGCTGGCGCTGGCCTTGACCATCCGCCACCCGCAACGTGTGCGCCGTCTGGTGCTGATGGGCAGCGTGGGCGTGCCCTTCGCCATCACGCCGGGGCTCGACGCGGTGTGGGGCTACGAGCCTTCGTTCGAGAACATGCGAGGCATCATGGACGTGTTCGCCTGGGACCGCCGCCTGGTCAATGACGAACTGGCCCGCTTGCGTTACGAAGCCAGCATCCAGCCGGGCTTTCAGGAGTCGTTCTCTGCGATGTTCCCGGCGCCGCGCCAGCGCTGGGTCGATGCCATGACCAGCCCCGAGCAGAACATCCGAGCCCTGCACCACCACACGCTGGTGGTGCATGGCCGCGAAGACCAGGTGATTCCGCTGAGCACCTCGCAGACGCTGGCCGCCTGGATTCCACGCTCGCAACTGCACGTTTTTGGCCAGTGCGGGCACTGGACACAAATTGAACATAACGCGCGTTTTGTGCGCCTGGTGGGCGACTTCCTGGCCGAGGCCGCCACGGATGAACCCCGCTCGTTGCAACCCTGAGAACTCCCATGAAAAAAATCTTGAAGGCCGTTGTTCTTGGGCTCGCCAGCGGGTTGGCGGTGTCGTCGGCCCTGGCCCAGAGTTATCCCCAGCGCCCGATCAAACTACAAGTGCCTTTTGCTGCTGGGGGCACGACGGATCTGGTGGCCCGCATTGTGGCGGACCCGCTGGGCAAGCTCTTGGGGCAACCGGTGGTGGTCGAGAACAAACCCGGTGGCGGTGGCTCTGTGAGTGCCGCCGAGATCTCCCGTGCGCAACCGGATGGCTACACCATCGGTCTGGCCAATGTGGCGACCACGGCGGCCAATCCGGCCATCAACCCGCGCACGCCCTACAACCCGCTCACCGACTTCGCGCCCATCGTGAACATCGCGGCCACGCCCAACGTGATCGTGGTGAACCCGGGTTTCCCGGCGCATGACTACAAGGCCTTTGTGGCGGAGCTCAAGGCCCATCCCGCCAAGTATTCCTACGCCTCAGCGGGTGCGGGAGGCATTGCCCATCTGCAGACGGAGCTGTTCAAGAGCCTGGCCGGCGTGTACATGACGCATATCCCCTACCGGGGTTCGGCGCCGGCGTTGACCGACACCATGAGCGGCCAGGTGCCGATCATGTTCGACAACCTGCCCTCCGCATTGCCGTTCATCCGCAGCAAGAAGCTGGTTCCCATCGTGGTGGCGGCACCCCAGCGCCTGCCAGAGCTGCCCCATGTGCCCACTTTCAAGGAGGTGGGACTGGAGCCCGTGAATCGCATGGCCTATTACGGTCTTTGGGCGCCGCGCGGCGTGCCCAAGGACATCGTGGACAGACTCAACGCCGGCGTGCGTCAAGTCCTGTCTGACCCGGCCGTGCGCCAGCGCATCCAGGATGCGAGTTCGCTGGTCATTGGCAACACCCCCGACGAGTTCGCGAGCCAGATCAAGGCCGAATATGCGGTCTACCGCCAGGTGGTGCAGACGCAAAAACTTTCCATGGACTGACATACCGCTCCATGACCCTCCAACCTATAAAGAAGCGACACACCATGAATCCTTCCGATATCCAGAACGCAGGAGATGCCTTGTATGACGCGCTGGTGCAGCGCACCACCATGGCGCCGCTGACCACCCAGTACGCCGACATCACCATCGACGACGCCTACGCGATCCAGCAACGCATGATGGCGCGCCGCCTGGCCGCCGGAGAGCGCGTGGTGGGCAAGAAGATTGGCGTCACCTCCAAGGCCGTGATGGACATGCTGGGCGTGTTCCAGCCCGACTTCGGCTGGCTCACCGACGCCATGGTCTACAACGAGGGCGAGGCCATTCCTGCCAGCACGCTGATCCAGCCCAAGGCCGAGGGCGAGATCGCCTTCGTCCTGAAAAAGACCCTGAAGGGCCCCGGCGTCACCGCTGCCGATGTGCTGGCCGCCACCGAAGGCGTGATGGCCTGTTTCGAGATCGTCGATTCGCGCATCCAGGACTGGAAGATCAAGATCCAGGACACCGTGGCCGACAACGCCAGCTGCGGCGTGTTCGTGCTGGGTGACCGCCTGGTAGACCCGCGTGACGTGGACCTGGCCACCGTCGGCATGGTGCTCGAGAAGAACGGTGACATCGCCGCCACCGGCGCTGGTGCCGCTGCACTGGGCCACCCGGCCAATGCCGTGGCCTGGTTGGCCAACACGCTGGGCCAGCATGGCATCGCCCTGGAAGCGGGCGAAGTGGTGCTGTCGGGCTCGCTCGGCATCATGGTGCCGGTGGCTGCGGGCGACAACCTGCGCGTGACCATGGGCGGCATCGGCGGCTGCTCGGTTCGTTTTGTGTGAAGAGACATTCCCCTGATGCGCTGTGCGCCTTCCCCCTTCTCTCGCAAAGCTGCGCTTTGCGGGAAGGGGGACGACGCCGGCGCGGCGGGGCGGCCCTTGCGCGGCGTCCGCTGGCCTGGGTTGCGCCGGCAGCCGGGGACGCAACCGCTATGACAGATTTGAATGGAGATCAGCGATGAGTCAGAAAATCAAATGCGCCCTGATCGGGCCCGGCAACATCGGCACCGACCTGCTGGCCA
>DAOPUP010000141.1:0-6378 GCA_035350655.1 Acidovorax sp.
GGAAATCGCCGCCGAGAACGACCTGCGCGTCAAAAATCTGGCACTCGACCAGCTGGTGGGGATGACCGGCACCCAGCCCCTGGCGCTGGCCCAGCCCCTGCAGTTACCCCAGGTTCAGCCCGATGACGTGGCCGCCTGGGTGCAAACGGCGCAAGAGCAGCAGCCAGCCGTGCGCCAGGCGCAGATCGCGCTGGATATTGCGCGCCTGGAAACCCGCAAGGCCGGCACCGGGCATCTGCCCACGGTGGACCTGCAGGCGGGCTACAACATCGCACGCAACCCGAATGGCACCGTGCTCATGCCGGGCGTGAGCAACCGCACCAACAGCGCCAGCGTGGGCCTGGTCTTCAACCTGCCTCTTTTTGCTGGTTTTTCCGTGCAAAACCGCATCAAGGAAACGCTGGCCCTCGAAGAAAAGGCCCAGGCCGACCTCGAGACCGCGCGCCGCAACACGGCGCAAGCCACGCGAGCGGCCTTTTTTGGCGTGCAGTCCGGCCAGGGCCAGGTGCGCGCCCTCGAAGCCGCCGAAGCCTCCAGCCAGAGCGCGCTCGATGCCAACAAGCTGGGTTACCAGGTGGGCGTGCGCATCAACATCGATGTGCTCAATGCGCAAAGCCAGCTCTACCAGACCAAGCGCGACCTGGCCCAGGCGCGCTACAACGTGCTGCTGGGCACCCTCAAGCTGCGCCAGGCGGCAGGCGCGTTAACGCCAGACAACGTGGCCGCCATCAACCGTTTGCTGGTCCAGCCCTAGCCGCAGCGAGCCCCGAATTGGCGCGTGCGCTTACAGCGCATGGGTGACCAGCCTGAAGTCCGCGTCGTCAGGATAGGGCTTGATGGCAAAGCCCAGGCTGCGCATGAGTTTGAGCATGTTGGGGTTGTTGGCCAGCACCATGCCCTCCATCTCTGCCAGGCCCTTGTCGCGTGCCACATCCATGATGCTCAGCATCAGGCGCGAACCCAGGCCCTTGCCATTGAAGTCATCGGCCACCACCAGGGCAAATTCGCAGCTCAACTGGTCCGGGTTGGTGACGTAGCGCGACACCCCCACGATGCGTTCGGTTTCCTTGATGTCGCCTTCGGCGGCCACGGTGCGCTCTCGGAACACGGCCACCAGCGCCATTTCGCGGTCGTAGTCGATCAGGGTGAAGCGCGACAGCATCGAGGCCGGCAGCTCCACCATGGACGAGATGAAACGGAAATACCGGCTTTCAGGCGACAGATTCTGCATCAGTTGCTGGATCATCTGCGCATCGTCGGGATGGATGGGGCGCACCAGGTATTCACCGCCCCCGCGCATCGGCCACAGCTGCTCGTAGCGCGCGGGGTACGGCAGGATGGCCAGGTGGCTGAAGCTGTCGGCCCGCCCGCCCGAGGTGTTGGCCGCGTGGTCGATGGCAATGCGCGCATCCACCGCCACGACGCCCTGCTCATCCACGATGAGCGGGTTGATGTCCATCTCGCGCAGCTGGGGCAAGGCGCACACCATTTCCGACACGCGCAGCAGCACCTGTTCCAGCGCATCGTGGTTGACGGCGCTGGCGCCGCGCCACTCGCCCAGCGTTTCGGCCACGCGCGAGCGCTCGATCAGCCGGCGCGCCAGAAACTGGTTGAGCGGGGGCAGTTCCATCGCCCGGTCGTTGATCAGTTCGATCATGGTGCCGCCCGCACCGAACGTGATCACCGGGCCAAACGGGTCATCGGTTACGAGGCCGATGCAGATCTCGCGCCCGCGCCGAGCGCCGGCCATGTTCTGCACGGTTACGCCGTTGATACGCGCCTGCGGCTGCAGGCGCGCCACGCGCTGCACCATGTCGGTGTAGGCGTCGCGGGCGGCGGTGCCGGTGTGGATGTTCAGCGCCACGCCGCCCACATCGGACTTGTGGCTGATGTCGGGCGAATCGATCTTCAGCGCCACCGGAAAACCCATCTGCGTGGCGATCATCATGGCCTCGTGCGCGCTGCGCGCGAGGATGGTCTTGGTCGCCGGGATATGGAAGGCCGCCAGCAGCGTCTTGGACTCCATCTCGGTGAGCACCTTGCGCCGCTCGGCCAGCACGCTTTCGATGACCAGGCGCGCACCTTCAATGTCGGGCTTGGCGAGGGTAGACAGCGGCGGCGGCGTCTGCTGCAGCAGCTGCTGGTTCTGGTAGAACGAAGCGATGTTGCCAAAGGCGCCCACGGCTGCCTCGGGCGTACGAAAGCTCGGGATGGCGGCATCGAGCAAGATCGCGCGCGCCGACACCACCGAGGCGTCGCCCATCCAGCAGGCCAACAGCGGCTTGCTCATGCTGCGCTTGACTTCGGCCAGCGCGGTCGCCACCGCACAGGCGTCTGCACCCGCCTTGGGGGAATGGATGGCCAAAACGCCATCCACCTGCCGATCCCTGCTGGCCGCCTCGATGGCCAGGCGATAGTGCTCGGGGCCCGCGTCTTCCGACAGATCGATCAGGTCCGACAGCGATGCCAGCGGGGGCAGCTGAGGCGCCAGCGCCGCCGCCGATTCAGGCGACAGCTTGCCCAGGTTCAGCAGGATTTCATTGACCCAGTCGGCCGCCAGCACGCCGGGCCCGCCGCCGTTGGTGACGATGGCCAGGCGCTTGCCCACCGGCCGGTAGCGCGACGCCAGGCATTTGGCGGCCGAGAACAGCTCCACGAACGAGCGCACGCGCACCGCGCCGGCGCGGCGCAGTGCCGAGTCGAACACGTCATCGCTGCCCACGATGGTGCCGCTGTGCGTCTGGGCGGCCTCGTTGCCCGCAGGCTTGCGGCCGGATTTGAGCACCACCACCGGCTTGGCAATGGCGGCAGAGCGCAGCGCACTCATGAAGCGGCGCGCGTTGAAAATTCCCTCCATGTAAACGACGATGCTTTGCGTGCGCGCATCGTGGGCCAGGAAATCCAGCACCTGGGCAATGTCCACGTCCGTGTTCGGGCCCAGCGACACCACGGCCGAAAAACCCACGGCGTTGTTGCGCGCCCAGTCCAGGATCGACACGGTGAGCGCCCCCGACTGGCACACCAGCGCCAGCGAGCCATCGCGCGCCAGCGGGCCGGCCGCACTCGCATTGAGCTGCAGGTGCGGGCGCTGAAAGCCCAGCGAGTTCGGGCCCAGCAGGTACAGCCCCTCGCGGCGCGCTATTTTCTTGAGCCGGCCGGCCTGGTCGGCATCCATGCCGCTAGATACCACCAGCGCCGCACGGCAGCCGATGCGCCCCGCCACCTCCAGCGCAGCGGGCACCTCGGCCGGTGGCAGCGCGATGATGGCCAGATCGGCCTTTCTTTGCGCCAGATCGGCCAGCGTACCGCAGGTGTCGGTGTCCAGAAACTGCAGGCTGCCGGCAAAGCGCTGGCCCCGCAGGGCGCCATGCAGGGCCTGGGCATAGGCCGTCAGGGTTTCGGGTGCGTCGGCCTTGCCGGCCAGCACCGCAATGGAGGCAGGCGCAAAAAGCGGCGTGAGATAGTGTTTGTCCATGGTTCTCGCAGCAGAGTCAGGCAATCCGTCAAGGATAGAACAGCGGTGGGTTGGGACTGTGGCATGGCCACCAGCGCAGGCACCGAGCGCCAACAGCCCCAGGTGACATTCTGATCGGGAAATCAGCCAAAAAACCGGGTCAGCACGGGCAATGGCGCCAGCACAACGGGCGCAGCCCGCTCAAGGCGCGGCTGGCCGCCCCAGCAGGGCCCCGATGGCGGCGGCAGTGCGTCGCGCTGCGCCGCTGTGCTGCTGCATGAATTCCTGGCCCAGCGCGCGAGCGTCCGCCAATCGGTGGGGGGTAGATGCCAGAGCGCAGGCCAGCGCCACGCCCTGCACCATGTCGGCTACGCGGTGGGCCACGCCCTGCGCACAGGCCAGCGTGGCCGCCTCGGCAAAATTGAAGGTGTGCGGCCCCAGCACCACGGGGCAGCCACAAGCAATGGCCTCGATGAGGTTCTGCCCGCCCAGCGGGGCAAAGCTGCCACCGAGCAGGGCCACATCGGCCAGCCCGTAGTACAGCACCATCTCGCCCAGCGAGTCACCCAGCCAGACATCGGCCGGCTCGGGGGCGCCAGCCCACTGGCTGCGGCTGGAAACGCTCAGGCCAGCACCGCGCAGCTGCTGCTGCACCTCGGCAAAACGCTGGGGGTGGCGCGGCACCACCAGCCACTGCACCGGATAGTCGCCTGAAACTGCCGCACTATTGATAGCAACATGTCCTTTATTTTCAAGGGCTTGAATGCGATTTTGCTTCAATGCATCTAGCCACATCGCCTCTTCGCCCTCGCGGCTGCTGGCCAGCATGACGACGGGCCGCGCCGCCTGCGCACGCCAGGCGCGCCCCTGCGCCAGCTGTGCGGCATCGGGCACCACGTCGAACTTGAGGTTGCCGAACACGCCGCGCACCGGCGCGCCCATGGCGCGCAGGCGCTGGGCATCGGCCTCGGTCTGCGCCCACACGGCTGCAAGGCCGCCATAGGCCGGCCGGGCCAGTGCCGCCAGCCGCTGCGACTTGCGCAGCGAGGCGGCATTGAGGCGCGCGTTGGCCAGCACCAGCGGGATGCCCTGCTGTTGGCAGCCAGCCACCAGGTTGGGCCAGACCTCGGTTTCCATGAGGATGCCGATGGCCGGCCGGAACTGGCGCAGAAAGCGGCGCACCGGGCCCGGCGTGTCCCAGGGCTGCCACACCTGCACATCGCCCGGCAACAGCAGCTTGGCGCCCTCGGCCCGGCCTGTGGCGGTGCCGTGGGTGAGCAGCAGGCGCATGCCGGGCAGCTGGCGACGCAGTTCGGCCAGCAAGATGGCAGCGGCCCGGGTTTCGCCCAGCGATACGGCGTGGATCCAGACAAAGCGGCCCCGCGCATCGCTGCTGCCCGGGGGGGGCAGGCCTTGCTCGGGCTGCGCATAGCGGCCAAAGCGCTCGTCCACCGCGTGGCCATAGCCGGGCTCGGCCACGGCACGGCGGCGCAGCTTGCGCCGCAGCAGCGGCTGGGCGGCCCAGGTCAGGGCCGAATACAGCCAGAGTGCGGCATGTGCCATAGGCGCCAAAAAACCGGGGGCTCAATGCGCCGCGCTGCCCACCTGGGCATCGGGCTTCACGCGGTGCAACAGGGCCAGCATGGCCGCTTCGATGCGCTCCAGCGCCTCGGGCGTGTGGCCCTCGAAACGCAGCACCAGCACCGGCGTGGTGTTGCTGGCGCGGATCAGGCCAAAGCCGTCGGGCCAGTCCACACGCAGGCCATCGATGGTGTTGATTTGCGCCGGCGCGGCAAAGCTGCCCGCCGCCAGGGCCTGCAGCTCGGCCGTGAGGCGGTGCGGCTCGCCTTCGGCACAGGCCACATTGAGCTCGGGGGTGCTGAAGCTGCTGGGCAGGCCGTTGAGCAAGGCGCCCGGGTCGGCGCTGCGCGAGAGGATTTCGAGCAGGCGGCAGCCGGCATAGGTGCCGTCGTCAAAGCCGAACCAGCGCTCTTTGAAGAAGATGTGGCCGCTCATCTCGCCGCCCAGGGGCGAATCAAGCTCTTTCATGCGCGCCTTGATCAGCGAATGCCCGGTCTTGTACATCACCGGTTGGCCACCGGCCGCCGCAATGGCCGGCGCCAGGCGCTGGGTGCATTTCACGTCGAACAGGATGGGCGCGCCCGGTACGCGGCTGAGCACGTCTTGCGCAAACAGCATCATCTGGCGGTCGGGGAAAATGTTGATACCGCCCTTGGTGACGATGCCCAGACGGTCGCCGTCGCCGTCGAAGGCCAGGCCCAGCTCGGCATCGCTGGCCTGCAGGGTGGCAATCAGGTCGCGCAGGTTCTCGGGCTTGCTCGGGTCGGGGTGGTGGTTGGGAAAGTTGCCGTCCACCTCGGAAAACAGCTCGATCACCTCGCAGCCCAGCGCGCGGAAGATGGCCGGGGCCGATGCGCCGGCAATGCCGTTGCCGCAATCGACCACGATCTTCATGGGCCGGGCCAGCTTCACGTCGCCGGTGATGCGCTGCACATAGGCCGGCAGCACATCCACCGAGCGCACACTGCCGCCGGGCAGCAGCTGCCAGCTTTCGGCCTCCATGGTGCGGCGCAGGGCCTGGATTTCATCGCCATAGATGGCGCGGCCGTTCAGCACCATCTTGAATCCGTTGTAGTCCTTGGGGTTGTGGCTGCCGGTGACCTGGATGCCACTGGTGCACAGCGTGCTGGCCGCAAAGTACAAGAGGGGCGTGGTCACCAGACCTACGTCGATCACTTCGATGCCTGCCTCCACCAGCCCCCGGATCAGCGCCGCCGACATGGCGGGGCCCGACAGGCGTCCATCGCGCCCCACCGCCACCTGGGTCTGGCCTTCGGCGCGGGCGGCCGTGCCAAAGGCCCGGCCCAGGCCCAGGGCCACGTCTTCGTTCAGGGTGGACGGCA
>DAOPUP010000142.1:0-6365 GCA_035350655.1 Acidovorax sp.
ATCTAAGGAGCCTTGAGATGATTGGTGAATGGAACAATGGCACCGGCCGTCGCAAGTCCAGCGTCGCCCGCGTGTTTCTGAAAAAAGGCTCCGGCAAGATCACGGTGAACGGCAAGGACATCCAGTCCTATTTCGGCCGCGAAACCTCGATCATGATTGCCAAGCAACCGCTCATGCTGACCAACCACGCCGAAACCTTCGACGTGATGATCAACGTGCACGGTGGTGGTGAGTCCGGCCAGGCCGGCGCTGCCCGCCACGGCATCACCCGCGCCCTGATCGACTACGACGCGACGCTCAAGCCCGTCCTGAGCCAAGCCGGCTTCGTGACGCGTGACGCCCGCGAAGTGGAACGTAAGAAGGTCGGCCTGCACTCTGCACGCCGCGCCAAGCAGTTCTCCAAGCGTTAATCCGCTTTTTTGCTGCCGACAAAGCCGCTCCGGGTTCGCCTGGGGCGGCTTTGTTGTTTGGGTGGCGGCCTCGCACCGTGCGGCGTGGGGGCTGGCAATGTCCCTATCGGCCTTGCGTCCAATGCGCAGGGTGGCGCAATGGTCGAGCGATTTACCTTACTATTGCATCCAAATATTGAACCTCGGAGTCTTCCATGAGCGCTGTTGCCGAAAACATCCAGACCGAAATGCCCGCCCCCATTCTGTTCACCGACAGCGCGGCGGCCAAGGTGGCCGACCTGATTGCCGAAGAGGGCAATCCCGACCTGAAGCTGCGTGTGTTTGTCCAGGGTGGCGGATGCTCGGGCTTCCAGTACGGCTTCACCTTTGATGAAATCACCAACGAAGACGACACCACGATGACCAAGAATGGCGTCTCGCTGCTGATCGACGCCATGAGCTACCAGTACTTGGTGGGCGCCGAGATCGACTACAAGGAAGACCTGCAGGGCGCCCAGTTCGTGATCAAGAACCCGAACGCCACCAGCACCTGCGGCTGTGGTTCCAGCTTCTCGGCCTGATCCGCCGCCGTTTCCTGTTTTTCTCAGGCCGGGTAGACGGCCCCTAGAACGCGGGCGCCTTGGGCGCCCGTGACGCTTTTCAGGCTGCCGGTATGTCCGAGCACCGCCTGGCGCGCCAGCCAGGCGAAAGCGGCGGCCTCCACCTGCAGGGCGGGCAGGCCCAGGGTATCGGTCGGCACCACCCTGGCGCCAGGCGCCAGGGCTTGCAGGCGCTGCATCAAGTGTGAGTTCAAGGCGCCGCCACCGCATACAGCCAGTAGTGCGCTATTTTTTCCATAGCTAATGGTGCTTGTGGCGCAAGCGCTTGCGGTCAATTCGGTCAATGTCGCTTGCACGTCCACGGGCCGGGCCACTGAATGGGCGGCCAGCGGGCCCTCCAGCCAGGCGGGGTTGAACAGGTCGCGACCGGTGCTTTTGGGCGGGGGCTGGTGCAGAAAGGGCTCTTGCAGCAGTGCGGCCAGCAGGTCTGGTAGCACCTGGCCCTGTGCGGCCCAGGCACCGCCCCGGTCAAACGCTTGCCCGGTATGGCGCTGGCACCAGTGGTCCATGAGTGCATTGCCGGGGCCGCAGTCAAAGCCCAGCACGCTGCCGTCGGCACCCAGTACGCTGAGGTTGGAGATGCCGCCGATATTGAGCACCAGCACCGTCTCGTCCGCGCGGCCGAACACCCCTTGGTGGAAGGCCGGCACCAGGGGGGCGCCCTGGCCGCCGGCGGCCACATCCCGGCTGCGAAAATCGGCCACCACGGCAATGCCTGTGCGCTCGGCCAGCAGGGCGGGATTGTTGAGCTGCAGGGTGTAGCCCGTGCCATCGAATTCCTGGGGGCGATGGCGTACGGTCTGCCCATGGGCGCCAATGGCGCGCACGGCGTTGGCGGGGGTGCCGCTGCACTCCAGCAGGTGGTGCACCACGTCGGCATAGGTCCGTGCCAGTGCGTTGGCGGCCAGGGCTGCGCGGTGCAGCTCGTCGGGGCCTGGGGTGTTGAGGGCGAGCAGTTCTGCTCTTAAATCAGGAGCTAGCGGTGTCGATATATGGCCGATAACGGCCATTTTTTCCCGTGAAAAATCGGCCAGAACACCGTCCACCCCGTCGAGCGAGGTGCCCGACATGAGGCCCATGAACAAGTCAGACATAGGCCCATCGCACCCTGGTGAAGGTGCGGCTTATTGAGCGTTGGCCTGTTGCACCAGCGCCGCTGCCGACAGCTGCACGCGCATGTTGGCGGCCAGGCGGTCGAAGGCGGGCCGGGCTGCCTTCGAAACCGGCGTTGCGGCTTCGCTGCGCTGGGCGATGTCCTGAGGGTCCTGCTGCTGTCCGTTGACGCGGAACTCGAAGTGCAGGTGCGGGCCCGTGGCCCAGCCGGTGGAGCCCACGGCGCCGATGGTCTGGCCCTGCTCGACCGATTGGCCCTTCTTCACGTTGATGCGGCTCAGGTGCGCATACACGGTCTCGTGCTGGTTGCGGTGCTTCACGAAGACCACGTTGCCGAAACCGTTCTGCACGCCGGCAAACTCGACCACGCCGTCACCCACGGTGCGCACGGCCGTGCCCGTGGGTGCTGCAAAGTCGGTGCCCAGGTGGGCGCGCCACTTTTGCAAGATGGGGTGAAAACGCATCTTGAAACCGCTGGAAACGCGCGAGAACTCCACGGGGGAGGTGAGGTAGGCCCTGCGCATGCTTTCGCCGTCGAGGGTGTAGTAGGCACCTTTGGCGGCGCCAGGGTCCTGGAACCAGAGGGCCTGGTGGGTCTTGCCGTTGTTCTGGAACTCGGCGCTCAGCACGCGACCGCTGCGCAGCGGCTCGCCGTCGGCTTCCAGGGTTTCATACACCACCGAGAAGCGGTCGCCCTTGCGCAGGGCGCGGTGAAAGTCGATGTTGCCCGAGAACACTTCGGCCAGTTGCACGGCCACCGCATCGGGGATGTTGGCGGCGTCGGTGGCGGCGAACAGCGAGCTGCGGATCACCCCGCCAGCCAAGCGGCTGCCGCTGGTGAGAGGGGCGGTTTCGATGCGCGAAGTGAAGCGCTCGCCGCTGCGTTCCACCACCAGGCGGCTGAAATGGCCGCTGTCTTCCGGTGCCCAGCGGGCCGTCAGGCGCAGCAGGCGGTGGTCATCGGTGGTTTCGGCCGAGACCGAGCGCCCGGCACGGCCCAGCAGGTTCTGGCGAACCGGGGCGTCGCTGCGCAAAAAGGCGGCAGCGGCCGGGTCGGCCACGCCCATGCGTTGCAGCAACGATTCTGCGGTGTCGCTGCTGCGGGTCTGATCCGAGCGAAAGAGCGAGAAGCCAGGCGCTTGCAGGGCGTCCAGCACGGGGTTTTGAGCGAGGGACTCTACAGCGTAGGTGATCTGGCGCACCGGCTGATCGGCCGGATCGGGGGTCAACGATGCCACGGCAAAGGCGCCGCCGCCGCCGGTCAGCAGCAGGGTCGCCACGGTGGCGGTGATACGTTTCGGGTGTTTCTGGACACTGTGAGTCAGCCGGGCAAGTAATGCCATGCTGGCGGTGGTGAAGCCGTTAATCAAAGGTCTGTCCCTACGGGTGAAGGTGCAACCGGTTGTGTTCCCCGATGCAAAGCGGGGCAAGGCCGGGGGCACAGGCTGTCAGGCTGCAGGTATTCGACAGGGTTCCCTAGATGTCGAAACGGCGAGACCACTAGAATCCGCCTCTGCAATGTGGGCTGAAGTATAGCGGCGCATGCTGTCCAGACATCCCAGAAAACCCTTATGAATCAATCTGCTGTTACAAAAAACCCGGTATCCGACGGTGTGAGGCGGGCCCTCGAAATCACTTTGCGCGGCGTGCAGGAACTGTTGCCGCAGGACGAGTGGGTCAAGAAGCTGGCGCGCTCCGAAACCACGGGCCAGCCGCTGCGCATCAAGTTGGGGCTGGACCCCACTGCGCCGGACATCCACATCGGCCATACAGTGGTGCTCAACAAGCTGCGGCAATTGCAGGATTTGGGCCACCAGGTGATTTTCCTGATCGGCGATTTCACCAGCCTGATCGGTGACCCTTCGGGCCGCAACAGCACCCGCCCGCCGCTCACGCCCGAGCAGATCCAGCGGAACGCCGAGGCTTACTACCGCCAGGCCAGCCTGGTGCTGGACCCGGCACGCACCGAGATCCGTTACAACAGCGAGTGGTGTGAGCCCCTGGGCGCCACGGGCATGATCCAGCTGGCCGCCAAATACACCGTGGCGCGCATGATGGAGCGCAACGATTTCCACGACCGCTTCAAGGCGGGCAACCCGATTGCGGTGCACGAATTTCTTTACCCGCTGATGCAGGGGTATGACTCCGTGGCTCTCAAGAGCGACCTGGAGCTCGGTGGAACCGACCAGAAGTTCAACCTGCTGATGGGCCGCCACTTGCAGCAGGAATACGGCCAGGAGCCGCAGTGCGTGCTCACCATGCCGCTTCTGGTGGGGCTGGACGGCGTGGACAAGATGTCCAAGTCCAAGAACAACTACATCGGCATCACGGAAGAGGCCAACGCCATGTTTGCCAAGGTGCTGTCCATCAGTGACACGCTGATGTGGGACTGGTTCACGCTGCTGTCGTTCAAGAGTCTGGCCGAGATTGCCGCGCTCAGGGCCGAGGTGGCGGGCGGGCGCAACCCCAAGGACGCCAAGGTGATGCTGGCCAGGGAGATCACCACGCGTTTTCACAGCGCAGCGGCAGCCGATGCGGCCGAGCAGGATTTCATGAACCGCAGCAAGGGCGGTGTGCCCGATGAGATCCCTGAAGTGTCCCTGTCGGGTGCGCCCCTGGGCATTGGTGCTTTGCTCAAGCAGGCCAACCTGGCGCCTTCGGGCAGCGAGGCCAACCGCCTGATTGACGGCGGCGGTGTGCGCGTGGATGGCAGCGTGGTCAGTGACAAAGGCCTGAAGCTCGATGCGGGCACCTACGTGGTGCAAGTGGGTAAGCGCAAGTTTGCGCGTGTGACTCTGGGCTGATGGGCATGGCAGTGGCTTGCAGTGCTTTCTGCGCACTGCAAGCCAGGTTTTCAACAGCGTTGGGCGCAAGCCAGGCCAGAGCCGATAATCCGCCGCCAGCCCCTGCGGACATCCCACAGACGCTCCAAACCTCTTTATTTCATGACCCCACTCGACATCCTCATCATGGCGGCCGGCAAGGGCACGCGCATGAAAAGCCGCATCCCCAAAGTGCTGCAGCGCCTGGCCGGGCGCCCGCTGCTGCACCATGTGCTGGACCAGGCGGCGCACCTGCAGGCGCGCAGCGCCATCGTCATCACGGGCCATGGCGCTACAGAAGTAGAAGCGGCAACTGCAGGTGGTGCAAGCACTGGCGGTGTATTTGACCTTAAATTCGTACGCCAGGAGCCCCAGCTGGGCACGGGCCACGCCGTGCAGCAGGCCGTGCCGCACCTGCACGACGATGGCACCGTGGTCGTGCTGTCGGGCGATGTGCCGCTGACCCAGGCCGACACGCTGCGCGCCCTGGTGGCTGCCAGCGCAGGTGGGCAGCTGGCGCTGCTGACGGTGATCCTGCCCGACTCCACCGGCTATGGTCGCATCGTGCGCAGTGACCAGGGTGCCGTACAAGGCATCGTTGAACACAAGGACGCTACCGACACCCAGCGCGCCATTGCCGAGGTTTACAGCGGCATCATGGCCGTGCCCGCGCGGCTGCTGCGCGGCTGGCTGGCGCGCCTGACCAACGACAACGCCCAGGGCGAGTATTACCTCACCGACATCGTGGCCATGGCCGTGCAGGAGGCCGTGCCGGTGGTAGCCCACCGCATCACCGATGCGCTGCAGGTGGCCGGCGTGAACAGCCCTTTGCAGCTGGCCGAACTCGAGCGCGCCCACCAGTTGCGACAGGCGCGCATGCTGATGGAGCAGGGCGTGCGCCTGGCCGACCCGGCGCGTCTGGATGTGCGCGACGATGCGCGCACCGGCGTGCGCGGCGAACTGGTGTGTGGCCAGGATGTCGAGATCGACGTGAACTGCCTCTTCACCGGCCGCGTGGAACTGGGCGAGGGCGTGCAGATCGGTGCGAACTGCTGCATTGCCAATGCCCACATTGCGGCAGGCGCCGTGGTCCACCCCTTCACCCACATCGATGGCGAAAAGCTGGGTGCCACGGTGGGCGGGGGCGCGCTGATCGGCCCCTTTGCCCGCCTGCGCCCCGGTGCGCAGCTGGGCCGCGAGGTGCACATCGGCAACTTCGTGGAAGTCAAAAACAGCACCCTGGCCGACGGCGCCAAGGCCAACCACCTGGCCTATCTCGGCGATGCCACGGTGGGTGAGCGCGTGAACTACGGCGCGGGCAGCATCACCGCCAACTACGACGGCGCCAACAAACACCGCACGGTGATCGAGGCCGACGTGCACATCGGCAGCAACTGCGTGCTGGTGGCGCCTGTGACCAT
>DAOPUP010000143.1:0-6336 GCA_035350655.1 Acidovorax sp.
GCCGAACTCGACGCCCTGCCGCCCGAGCAATACGAACAACTCGCAGCCACTGCTGCGCTGTTTCCCGATGAGATGGAGGCGTCGGAGTTGGGGGAGATTCCACGCGGTTGGGGGATCTCCACTGTTGGACAAGTGGCAGAGGTCATCAAGGGCAAGTCCTACTCAAGCAAAGACCTCATTGACAACACTCAGACAGCACTCGTAACCCTGAAGTCATTCGAACGCGGAGGCGGATTTCGCATGGATGGTTTCAAGCCCTACGTGGGTGCTTTCAAACCTACGCAGGTTGTTGAGCCTGGTGAACTGATCGTGGCCTATACGGACGTTACCCAGGCGGCAGAACTGATTGGGCGGCCCGCCATAGTGGTAGGAGTCGATAAGTATCAAACGTTGGTCGCGTCTCTGGATGTCGGCATCGTTCGCCCGCATCTCGACCAAGTCTCCAGGCAGTTTCTCTTTGGCCTGTTCAGTACAGATGCCTTTCAGGCCCATACGTTTGCGCATACGTCCGGGACTACTGTCCTGCATTTGGCCAAAGAAGGTGTTCCTTCCTTCCGCTTTGCGAAGCCGCCAACTGATCTCATCAATAATTTTTCGAACTACGCAGATCCAGTCGTGGCGATGAAGCAAAGTGCACTTGATCAAGTTGCAGCGCTGACGCAATTGCGTGATGCCTTGTTACCGAAGCTCCTTTCTGGCGAACTTCAGGTTCAGCAGGCCGAAACGGAGGCAGTGGCATGAGCGAATCCATCCACATCTACTGCGACGAGTCCTGTCACCTGGAAAACGATGGCATGAAGGCCATGGTGCTCGGGGCCTTGTGGTGCCCGGCATCGCACCGCAAATTTCTAGCGCGCAAGGTCAAGGCGCTGAAGGCAGAGCATGGCTTACCCGCCAGTTTTGAAATCAAGTGGGTCAAGGTGTCGCCGGGCCAGTTGCCGTTTTACCAAGCGCTGCTGGACTTGTTTTTTGATGAGCCGCTGCTGCACTTTCGCGGGCTGGTGGTGCCCGACAAGCAGGCGCTGGACCACGGGCGGTTTGCGCAGAAGCACGACGAGTTTTATTACAAGCAGTGGTACACGCTGCTCAATCGCCTGATCGACCCTGAGAAGCGTTACCGCATCTATCTGGACATCAAAGACACGCGTGGCCAAAAGAAGGTGCTCAAGCTGCACGATGTGTTGTGCAACGCCAACTACGACTTTGACCGCAGCATCATCGAGTCGATTGAGCTGGTGCAGTCACACGATGTACTGTTGCTCCAGCTGGCCGACGTGCTGATTGGTGCGCTGTCTTATGTGCACCGGGGGCTGCACGATAGCCCTGCCAAACAGGCGCTGGTGGCACACCTGCGGCACCGCTCGGGCCTGCGTCTGGAACAAAGCTCGCTGTGGCGGGCGGAGAAGTTCAACCTGTTCGTCTGGAAGGCGCAGACCTGATGCCGCCGCCAGAACTGATGTTGTTGGCCAGCTACCCTGACTGGGCCACCTATGAGGATGCTCTCTACGCCGCGTATTTGGAGACCGTGGCACGCGCGGGCCTGGTGTTCAGGGGCGACCCGGTCAAGGTGCGCTACATGCCAGAGTCCAAACGCAAGGGCTATGGTTTTTGGCATTTGATCTCTGAGGCGCCGGATCAGGGCAATCGCGACGAGGATGAGCGCATTCCCGATCTACGCCGTTGCGAGCGTGTGCGGTGGGTGGCCTGGTGTATTCAAAATGCCCATGAAGCAGGCTTTTCGTGGTGGGAGAACGAGCGTGGCCGAGAAACCCATGTGGTGATCTGGGCTGAGGAACACGATTTTGCTGTGGTGCTCGCCAAGCGCATGACACAACAGGGCCCGCGTTTCTATCTGCTCAAGACCGCGTACTGCTTGCGGTCGCACACGATCCGCAAATTCACGAAGGAGCGGGACGCATGGCGATCTGCCCAAAAAGACTGAAGCCCCGGCACATCGCTGTGCAAGGGCTTCGGATACTCCTTCTACACGTGGTAGATGAGCTGTGCTGGAGTTTACCAGACGCACCTGGAACCGGCAAACCCGGCGTAACGCAGGGCGATATGCGCAGTTCTCCTGCCCAGCCTGTGCTCATCAAGGTGACCACTGTGGGGGAGAGCTTCTCACTTTTGGGGCTCTGTGTGACTAGCGTGGCTCTGCAGCATGGGGCGCAATCCGGGAGCATGGACATGGCCGATCTCCAGATATGTCGATTTTTCTCGTGTATTTCGACATGTTTCTGCGACGTGTCGAACCCATCGACAGGTCATCGCGGTATCCGCCCATCGCTATCCCATCGCAAATGCGAAATGGTCGTTCTATGTTTGCCAAGTCTTTGATTGTTATGGGTTTTCTTATTTCATTGCAAACCAGAACGGGCGCAGGGGCTTCCACAAGGGACTTCACATGCTGAACGAGCAACAACTCGAAGAACTCTGCCTGGGCTGGTTTCAGGACGCTGGCTGGCGCTTCGCCCACGGCCCGGACATCGCGCCCGACAGCAGCGCCCCGGAGCGCACCGACTACCGGCAGGTGGTGCTGCGCGAGCGGTTGCTAACGGCACTGGCGCGCATCAACCCGCATATTCCGCCCGCCGCGCTGGAGCAGGCCGCACATGCGCTGCAAACGGTGAGCGAGCCGCAGATGGTGGTGCGCAACCGCAGCGTGCACCGATTGTTGCTGGGCGGTTTGCTGGTGGAGTTTGCGGTGGGGGACGAGAAGAAGACCGATCTGGTGCACTTCATCGACTTTGCGCAGCCCAGCAACAATGATTTTTTGGTGGTGAACCAGTTCACCATCACCGGCACCAAGCAGCCACGCCGCCCGGATGTGATCGCGTTCATCAACGGTTTGCCCCTGGCGGTGGTGGAGCTGAAGAACCCCGCCAACGAACAGACGGACGTGTGGGACGCCTTCAACCAGCTGCAGACCTACAAGGACGAGATCAGCGACCTTTTCAACACCAATGCGGCGTTGGTGGTGAGCGATGGTTTCACGGCCCGCGTGGGCTCGCTCACAGCCAATGCAGAGCGCATGCTGCCCTGGCGCACCATTGCCAATGAAGACGACCGGCCCCGCTTGCAGATGGAGCTGGAGACGGTGGTGCGGGGCTTTTTCAAGCCCGAGCTGTTTCTGGACTATGTGCGGCACTTTGTGCTGTTTGAGCAGGATGGCGACCACATCGCCAAGAAAGTGGCGGGCTACCACCAGTTTCATGCGGTGCGCGAGGCGGTGCGCGCCACGGTGATTGCGGCGCAAGACGTGGGCAAAAGCGTGCTGGAGGTGCATGAAGAGCGCGCCACCTATGGCAAAGAGGTGCAGCCGGGTTCGCGCAAGGCGGGTGTGGTGTGGCACACACAGGGCTCGGGCAAGAGCATCACCATGGCCTGCTACGCGGGCAAGTTGCTGCAGCAGCCCGAAATGAAGAACCCCACGCTGGTGGTGGTGACCGACCGCAATGATCTGGATGGCCAGCTGTTTACCACCTTCAGTTCGGCCAGCGACTTGCTCAAGACGACGCCCGTGCAGGCTGGCGACCGCGACGAGTTACGACAAATACTGGCCTCGCGCGAGGCGGGGGGCATCATCTTCACCACGGTGCAAAAGTTTGCGCTGCTCGATGGGGAGGAGGCGCACCCAATGCTCTCCACCCGCACCAACATCGTGGTGATCTCGGACGAGGCCCATCGTAGCCAGTACGGCACCAAGGGGCGGCTGGACACCAAGACGGGGCGGTATGTGTTTGGCTACGCCAAGCACCTGCGCGATGCGCTGAAGAACGCCACGTTCATCGGCTTTACCGGCACCCCCATTGCGCTGGAAGACAAAGACACCCGTGCGGTGTTTGGCGACTACGTCAGCATCTATGACATTCAGGATGCGGTGGATGACGGTGCAACGGTGCCCATCTTCTACGAGAGCCGCTTGGCCAAGCTGGATGTGAACCAGGCCGACATTGATGCGCTGAATGCTCAGGTGGATGAAGTCGTCGAGGACGAAGAGGACATTGCCAGCCGCGAGAAGACCAAGAGCGAATGGGCTGCGCTGGAGAAGCTGGTGGGCTCCGAGCCCCGGCTGCAGCAAGTAGCGCGTGATCTGATCCAGCACTTTGAGGCGCGCATCTCGGTGGTGGATGGCAAAGCCATGATCGTGTGCATGAGCCGGGATATTTGCGCCCAGCTCTACAACGCTATCGTCAGCCTGCGCCCAGATTGGCACAGCGCTGACCCCGAGCAGGGCGCCATCAAGATCGTGATGACAGGCTCTGCCGCCGACAAGGCGCTGCTGCAGCCGCACCTTTACACCAAGCTGGTGAAGAAGCGGCTGGAAAAGCGCTTCAAGGACGCGCGCGACCCTTTGAGGCTGGTGATCGTGCGCGACATGTGGCTGACGGGATTTGACGCGCCGTGCTGCCACACCATGTACATCGACAAGCCCATGAAGGGCCACAACCTGATGCAGGCCATTGCACGCGTCAACCGGGTGTTCAAGAACAAGCCTGGCGGTTTGGTGGTGGACTACATCGGCATTGCCAATGAGCTGAAAGCTGCGCTCAAGGCCTATACCGATGCCAAGGGCAAGGGCGACCCTACGCACAATGCGGCCGAAGCGCTGTCGGTGCTGCTAGAGAAAATGGACATCGTGCGCGGCCTGATGCATGGCTTTGACTACAGCGCATTTGAGACGCGGGCCGTTCCGTTGCTGGTGCCTGTTGCTAACCATATTCTGGGCCTGAAGGATGGCAAGACGCGCTTTCTCGACACCATGGTGGCGGTGGCCAAAGCCTTCTCACTGTGCGGCACTTTGGACGAGGCAGCTGCGCTACGCAAGGAGATTGCCTTCTTCTCGGCCATCAAGGCGGCCATTGCCAAGTTCACCACGGTGGACAAGAAGCGTAGCGACGCGGAGAAAAACAGCGCGCTCAAGCAGATATTGGACAACGCCATCATTTCGGACGGCGTGGCTGATGTGTTTGCGTTGGCTGGACTGGACAAGCCGAACATCGGACTGCTGTCTGACGAGTTTCTGGAAGACGTGCGCCAGATGGACAGCCGCAACCTGGCGGTCGAACTGCTGGAGAAACTGCTGCGCGACGAGATCAGGGCCCGCGCGCGCAACAACGTGGTGCAGGAGAAGAAGTACGGCGATCGGTTGCTGGAAACCCTGCGCAAGTACCACAACCGCGCCATTGAAACTGCCCAGGTCATTGAAGAGCTGATCCAGCTGGCCAAGGAATTTCAGGCCGCGCTCAAGCGTGAAGATGCGCTGGGACTCGGTCGCGACGAAATCGCCTTTTACGACGCACTGGCCAATAACGAAAGCGCTGTGCGCGAGCTGGGCGACGAGGTGCTGAAGAAGATAGCCATCGAGATCACCGAGAAGCTGCGTGCCAGCACTTCGGTGGATTGGCAGGTGCGCGAAAGCGTGCGTGCCAAGCTGCGCATCTTGGTTCGGAGGTGTCTGCAGAAGTGGAAATACCCGCCGGACAAGCAGCCGGAGGCTGTGGAGTTGGTGCTCAAGCAGGCGGAGTCGCTGTCGAGCGCGTGGACGGTTTAGCGGTGCGTCCTCTGCGACGGCTCCGCTGTCAGAAGCGGGTCTGTCAAGCCGGCGACTTGTACTTGATGCTACAGCCATACGGTGGCGTCGTGGCGGCCGAGATCGGCTTGCCCGCCAGTGCCTCGGCCAGCCCCACTTTCACATAGTTGGTGGCTTTCTCGATGTCGGCCGGGCGGGCCGAGGGGATGCTGTCGATGCCGCCTGCGTACACCAGCTGGCCCTGCGGGTTGACGATGTACAGGTGCGGCGTGGTGCGTGCGCCGTAGCGCTTGCCCACGGTGCCTTCTTCGTCCATGAGTACGGCAGTGGGTGCGGACTTGCGCTCGGCCTTCCAGGCCATGAGCTGGGCGGGTTCCAGGTAGTCGCTGCTGGCTTTTTCGGTGGAGTTGATGGACAGCCACACCACGCCTTGGCCGGTGGCGTGTTTCTGCGTTGTGGGCATGTTGCCGCTGTCGTAATGTTTTTTCACGAAGGGGCAGCCGGGGTTGGTCCATTCCAGCACCACGTGTTTGCCCTTGAAGTCCGACAGGCGCACGGTTTTGCCGCTGGTGTCCTTGAGCGTGAAGTCGGGCGCGGGCTGGCCCACGATGGCGGCGGCCTGGGCACCCAGTGCCACCAGGGCAGCAGTGGCAATCAACGTACGGCGAAGCAGCTTCATGGCAGGGTCTCCTGAAGGGGTTGGCGGGTTGATGAAAACGGACCGGGTTACAGCTGGGCAATCGTGGCGCGCACCTCGTCCACGCTCAGCACTTCCGTCAGCACCACCGGCGGCTTGCCGGGGC